>CAWWAN010000099.1:0-6296 GCA_963934925.1 uncultured bacterium
TTACTACCGTTTTTCATCTTTTTCGCGGTAACGCATAAATCAAAATGATCCGTCAGTATGCGCGGTAACTCGCGTTCGAGTAAAACGCCCGGCTCGGTAGTCGATTTAACAAAGCGCTCCATTTTGCCGAGTTGCTGTTGACGCTTGAGAAACAACGGCCCACTTTCGCAACCATTGCAATCAACTAGCAACGCTCCGGAACAGTCTTTGCATTGCGCGGCCTCCCAGCAATACGTCACCTGGTGCTCGGCATCAAATAATTTGCCGTGGCTACTACAGTCTTTAGCCCCCATGAAATCACATTTCTTACAGCCAAGCGAAATGTCAATCTCAGGCTTGGATGGTTCTTCATCTAGCTGTGGGCATAGTGATAGAGCGAGAGCAACGAAAAGCATCATCTTTAAATCATAGCAATCCGCCAAGTTATCATGTTGAGGATGCCATCCGTATTCCCGCCGTTTCTCAAATCGTCGATCCCTAAATCAGAGTTCGCTGTTTATCGCGCGTTAAGCAATAATTTATCTGACGGGTGGCTAGTGATCTATTCGCCGCGGTGGACGAAAGTTACCAAAGAAGGAAGGCTTTTTTCGGGCGAGGCTGACTTCTTAGTCTTTCATCCGAAGCACGGCATGTTGTTGATAGAGGTGAAGGGCGGTGGTATTAAATATATGCCTGACACTAACGAATGGTTTACGACTAACGCGACCGGCGACTCACATCCTATTAAAGACCCCTTCCAGCAGGCTAGTGGCAATTTACGCTCGGTAGTAAAAACATTATGCGAGCAGCAAAACCTCGCATCACTACCTATAACTTATGGTCACGCAATCATGTTTACCAGCATGCGCGAATTAGGTACTTTTAGTCATCCACAAAATCAAGGTGGAATTGTGGCGACTGCAAACGAACTGCCTTTTATTGAAGACTGGATCATCGCGGTCTTGGAAGGCTGGGGCGGCCCCGAAAGCGATTGCGACTTGTCGTCTGGACAGTTCGGAGAATTACTTAAACACACCTTCGTTCCTGCCCTCGATATCCCGCCGCAACTTGGTGCCGATATCGCAGTCGAGCGACTTACTTTTCAAGAACTCTCTGGCGAGCAATTCGATTTACTCGACGGCTTACACGCGGTGCCCAATGTCGCAGTACGCGGTGGCGCCGGTACTGGCAAAACTATTCTTGCGATGAAGAAGGCGCTGAATCTGGCATTAAGCGGCGTTCCAACTCTTCTAACGTGTTACAACAAAGCGCTAGCCAAATGGATGAAGACTCGTTTAGAGTCCATGCTCGAGCGCAACAATCAGCTGTGGTTAATGAAATCAGGAATGCTCACCGTTAGCAACCTACATAACTACGCACTGTCAAAGCTCGATCTCGATACTCAGCAAATAGATTGGGACACCATCCCGAGTTTGCTGAAAGAAAAAATGGCCGAGGCCCCTGAAGAATTTATTCGTGCCATCATCATCGATGAAGGTCAAGACTTCGGCGCCGACTGGTGGGAAGTTATTCAAGAGTTACAAGTTAAAGAAGGCTCGAGCCTCTGGATATTCCATGATCCCAATCAATCAATTTATCAATTGGAAGATGAAGTCGCTAAAGTGCCAGATATGGTGCCGTTTGAATTAACACGCAACTACCGTAACACCAAGTCCATTCACAACGAGCTCATGCCACTATTCGAGGGCAAAGCATTAACGGCAACGGGTCCTAGTGGACGTCCACCTGAACGCGTGCAACTTAAAACCGGGCAGTCGTCACTCGAAGTGGTCACTACACTAGTCGATCGCTTGGTGAATCAAGAGAAAGTGCCGGCGCATGAAATTGCAGTGCTGACGCCGACGCGCAAGCATAGTGATTTGTTCGTTAAAGAAATAGCCGGCATTAAAACGCAAAAATCAGGAGAAGTCGAATTGGATAAAGTCATTGTCGAAACCATTTTTAGTTTTAAGGGGCAAGAGCGTCCCGTTATCATTTTGTGCGAGATGCATAAACAAGAATACGCCGATACACGACGTTTGCGCTACACTGCGATTAGCCGCGCTTCGCATCACTTAATTGAAATCATAGAATAAGCATGTTAAATGAAAAACAACTAGTCACCGACATCGCACAGCAGTTGCAAACACTCGCTGGCGCGGCGCCGTCCGTGTTTGCCGTCTTGGGCTCGGGATGGAAAGAGCAAGCGGAATCTTTGATTAGCGTTGAGCAGCGCATTAACTTAGCCGACATCCATCACTGGCCATTGCCAGCAGTGGCGGGGCACGGTGGCGAGTTGGTTGTTGGCCAACTCAATGATTCTGATAAACGCGTGGCGTTTATCACTGGCCGCGTTCATGCCTATGAAGGATATAGCGGTGCCGAACTAGTACGTGGCGTGCGTGGCATGATTGAGTGGGGCGCGAAGAATGTGCTACTACTAAACGCCGCCGGTTCCTTAAGCGAAGATATGCCGCCGGGCAGCTTAATGTCGTTAAGCGATCACATTAACTACTCACTGCCAAACCCATTGGCCGGCGGCGAGTTTGTTGACCTGGTGGACATGTATCATCCCGAGTGGCGCGCGGCGCTACTTGAAAAATGCCCCGACATCACGCCGGGTATTTACGCGGCATGCATTGGCCCGTCATACGAGACTCCAGCCGAAGTAGCGATGCTCCAAAAAATGGGCGCCAACGCCGTCGGCATGAGCACTATCCCTGAAGCCATTGCCGCTCACGCGATGGGCGCACGGGTTATGGCAATATCGATGCTGACAAATCTCGCAGCAGGCATCGCCGGCAGCCGCCCCAATCATCAGGAGGTGCTTGATACTGCGCGTGAAAATGCTCGAAAGGCCACGCAAACATTGCAGTTAGCCTTAACACTGGCATTAGATTAAGCAGCTTTAGTTGACGTCCGCACTTGTTGCAGAGCTCAGCGCTCGCTCCGAGTGATCTAAGGCCTGAAACCAAATCGTTTGACCTTGAAGAGCAGCTGGCACGGTAAAGCTCACTGAGCCACTGCCAAACATGTTGGACTGTGTCGCGCCAAGATTGACCCGTGGGTTACCAAGTTCGGCAATGCCAAAGGCGGTGTTGCTGAATTGATGAATACGTGAGGCATAAATCTTGATGGCACTGTTTGCTGTCGCGCCTACAAAATTCACATTGGCGACTTGGCCGGCACTTAACGGTTCAACGAATAATTTGAAACCATTATTGTCCGTTGCGTCTGGGATATCCTCAATGCGTGTGATTTCTATTTCAACGGTTGCCACGTTAGACAGAACTCCGCAGTCGTCACGAATCGTATAGTTAAAGGTGTCAGTCGTAGAAAGTGCGCCACTTAAATCACCCGTGTAGGTGTAAGTAACCGTGCCATCTAAGTTGTTGACAACCGTACCCTTAGCCGGATTTTGCGTGATATCAACAGTCGCCAAGTCAAGAGGGCGCCCTGATGGCACCGTATCGTTGGCGGCGATGTCGTATGTTTGCGGTCCGTCTGCTTCTGACATCGAGAAGGCGTCGTAGTTCGCCTCAGGAAGCTCGTTATTGCCTGGTGAATCAACTTGCACAGTCGCGATGTTAGACACCAGCCCTGTTAAGTCACTGATGTGATAGTTGAAGGTGTCTGCGCCTACCCAAGCGTAGTCTGCAGTGTATTCGACCAAGCCGCCACCCAACACCACAACGGTGCCGTGCGCGGGGTTTTGCGTGATGACTACGGACTCGAGATCAATATCGCCATTGACATCGAGGTCGTTATCGGCGACATCGATAACTAGCGGGCCACAGTCTGCCGGAGTGCGTGTATCGTAAACAGCAATAGGCGGTCCGGGAGGCAAGGGCGCGCCTGCGTCAAACAGAATGAGCATGAGTTCCGGGTCGTCAACACGATGATAGAGGTTGTCTTCGATTGCAGCGAGGTCTGTTGAGTTCCAGTCGTTGCCGTACGCCGGTATCTCGACGTCCGCGAACTCTATTGAGTTATACACGCCGATGTCGTTCAAGGACGATGAAGATGAGAAAGACGATGAACTGCTGAAGTCAGGGTGATTCGGCCCATTGCTGTGAATGGTGTTGTTTCCTGGCTCGGCTAAAGTTCCGAGGTCGATGCTAAGATTTACAGAGCTCGAAGGCGAAGAGCTATTCGTTATGCTGAAGCTAATTCCTTGGCCGAAGTTCGAGGTGATGGTATTGCCACGCAGCTTTAAACTATTATCAATGCTGCTAGTGTTTGACCACATCCCTAAATCAAAGCGTAGTCCAATCTCGGAATCGCTAATCGTATTGTTGTTGCAGTTGTTCTCGATGTTAGCCACAGCGCCAACCGAGCTCAAAGAGTAATAGATGTGGATGCCAGTATCTGCGCCCCCATAAATCGAATTACCGCTGATGGTCGTGTTTACGCTAATGGTGTCAGAGATGTTAGAGATAGCGTTGAAAACTTCGATCGCGTCGTCATCCGTATTCTCAAACGTGTTGTCATTAATGTTAATGACAGCGGCTACCGATGAGTCCGAATACGCGGATAAGCTAATCGTAAACCCATCGTCATCACTATTCGTAGCAGTATTATTATTGATGTTTAGATTGAGGTCTTGGTACTGCTGAATTGCGGCGTCAATTACTTCGTCGTCCGCTAAATTCCAACTGTTGTTCTCGATGGTGATATCGATAATAGGGGTGTTGTGCAAGTCAAGGACAATCGGATTGTCGCCAATGACATCGCCGACGTTCCCTGAGATAGTAATGTCGCAATTCATGTCACTCAGGTTCGCAATGTCGATTGCGTCAAAGCTCGCGTTGTTCACCGTGTTATCGGTGACGCTAATCATTTGGGTACCGGACAAAGATGCTGTCCCCATTGCCATGCTCAGCTCCAAGATATTGCCGTCTGTGACATTACAGTTAGAGATGGTGAGGTTCGCCAACACATTGTCGGTATTGACACTCACCATGTCGCCGTATCCGAGCTCATTACCATTAAAAGTGACCTGGTCAACGACGACAGATGTCGTTGCTGATTGCGATCCGAAGACAAATAAACCGTTCTCGGCCATGCCATCGAGGCTGACGTTGGACAGAGTGGTGTTGGATACTCCGGGTTGCGTGGCGAGCTGAAGAATTGCGTCGCTAACTAGTGGTGAACTTGGCACCTGAATTTGGGTACTGACACCGGCGCCGATATAGCTGACGCCCGGGACCAACTGCACTGGAAAGTTTTCAGTGTCGTAAATTCCGGTTGCGATGTGAACGGTATCGCCATCCGCTAACTGCCCGGAATCAACCGCCTCTGAAATAGTTGCCCAGGGGAGGGCCGAAGAGCCATCGCCGCCGGCAGCAGCGCTGATATCCACATAATATTCGGTGCCCGCTAAAGCAAAAATCAGATTAGAGGGTGAACCGACGACTAAAGCGGCTATAAAAAAGACTCGAAGCAGTTTGTTCATGATTGACTTGACAAGGTAGGACGGAGTCGCATTCTTGCAAATGCAACATGCTTTATAGTACCCTGATGGCAAAGTAAATGCGAGCGCTATCGCCAGGAAATGCCCAGCTGCAGTTCTTTGCGGAGCCAGGGCCCTCCTGCCGAAAAGAAGGTCATGCGCTCAAGCAGCCCAGCAAGACAAATAATTTTTCACTCGACGACATTTCTTAGCCTTTCATTACTGTCAATGATTTTTTGCCAGCGCTCAGCATTAATCTCTTTGAGGCGGGCCATGAATCCTTTTGCCTCTTCGCGACGGCCGGTCTCCGCGCATGCGATAGCTGCAGTGCTTAGCGCGGATGGTGAGTTCGGTGTCACGCTGAGGACTACCTCAGAACCTTGAAGCGTATTCTCGTAATCCTTTAGCTGGAGCGAAGCGCGAATGTACTGTTGCCAAGCCACCATTTCAGAAGGCTCGGCGCGACACGCAGCCTCAAATCTTTGTTGTGCGCCCTTTAAGTCTTGGCTCGCAATGAGCAACAAGCCATAATTGTAGTTTGCTTTGAAATCATCGGGGTCTTTGGTCACAGCCCTCACATAGTAAGTTTTGGCTTCAGAGTACTCCTTAGCACGCGTCATTAAGTTCCCGAGATTAACAAGAGTCAGCACGTGATCCTCTTGTAGCTCGAGAGCTTTTTGGTAGTACCCAATAGCTTTTTGAGGAGACTCGAGTGCCTCGGCAACCACACCAAGGTTGTACCACGCTTCAAATGCAATCGGATCATACTCGATAGATTTCTCGAACGCTTCCCACGCAAGTTTTTCGTTGCCGCGACGATGTTCAATATTGCCAATGCCGACCAGCGCTTTGGCAGAACGTTCGT
>CAWWAN010000100.1:0-6254 GCA_963934925.1 uncultured bacterium
TTGAGTCGGCTTCGCGTCTAGATAGTTTTAGCCAAGATTTGCTTCCGCAAACTAAAACCTTACGAGTGATTAGCAGCAATGGCGACATCGTTATTTCGGGGTTAACAGCGCACAACGGTATCCATGTCGACGTCGAGTACTTTACGCAAGCCGATTCTCTCGAAGAAGCCCAAAAGTTAATAGGGAAATTAAAGGTGACTTCAAGTTACGCCGATGGCGGAATCTCTATCCTTGAAGTTGTGGGATCTTATGACCATTGCGGTGCTAACTTATCTTTGCAGGTGCCCGAGGGGGTTAATTTAGACATTCGCACCGGCAATGGCGATGTTTATGTCGTGCCCAGAGCAAAGACTCTGACCGTGCGCACCGTAAACGGTGATGTGATTCTAAATTCACACAGTAAGGTGCGCGCCAAAACGACTAACGGTGACATCGTCTTAGACGGTAATAGCGCTGATTTTGATTTACGCTCAGAAAATGGCGATATTAGCCTCACTCAATCTGCATTATTCGCTGGGTCGGGGTCGATGAGCACGACTAACGGATCACTGCGCGTCCACAATAGCGCCACTATCGATGCCAAAATAATCGGTGCAACCAGTAATGGGAATTACATGATTTATGGTCCGTTGCTGTTTGAAGATCAGGGCGCCGGGCTGATTAGATTAAGCACCACCAACGGCGACATTAATATCACTCACAATGAGATGCCTGCCGAAGTAGAATAGTGTCATGCTCGAACTCTTAGTAGTCGGATTAGCGGGCGGCTTACTGCCATTGCTAGTCAAATGGAATGACCGTCGCTTGCACATCGCGCTCGCGCTTTCTACCGGAATTTTTCTCGGTGCAGTGTTTTTGCATATGCTGCCAGAACTGCCTGTCTCCATCGCGGACGCAGACATCGAGCCGAGACTGCTATGGGCCGTAGCACTAGCCGGGGTACTGGCAATTTACTTTTTAGAGTCACTAGTGTTCAGAACTCACGACCACGATGATGTCCACCGCCATACCGCTGTAGGCTACGCAACGCTTGCCGGGCTATCGCTGCATGCCTTCACCTTTGGCATAAGCATGTCGGCCACCGGGCTGTCCACCCCAATTATGGTCGGCATTCTATTCCACAAGGCCTTCGAATCCTTTTCGCTAACCTCTGTTTTTCAGTTAGCGCACTTTACTCAAAAGAAAGTCGCGACGTTAATCACATTGTTCGCGTGCATCACCCCGCTTGGGTTATTGATCGGCAGCAAAATATTGCCACAACTTTCACCAAACACTACGGCCATCGCCGTAGCCTTAGCGGTAGGCACATTTTTATATGTTTGCCTAGCCGAATTGCTACCTGAAGTTTTTCACCATAAAGAAGATGTCGCGACTAAGGTTATTTTATTACTAGTCGGCATCGGCGGTATGGCGTTAATCCAATGATTGACTTCTTTGGCGCAATCTGGTCGATATTAGTTGAGGCGGGACCGTGGCTACTTGGCGGTTTTTTTATTGCAGGATTACTTAAAGAATATATCCCGCAAGATAAAGTTTTTAAACATCTCGGACACGATAATTTTATGTCCGTGTTCAAGGCGTCCATCATTGGCGCACCACTGCCCCTGTGCTCCTGTTCCGTTATTCCGACGGCTGCAAGCCTAAAGCAAGCCGGGGCATCTCGCGGCGCAACCACCGCTTTCTTAATTGCCACTCCCGAAACCGGAGTCGATTCTGTAGGCATCACCTACGCTTTGATGGATCCACTCATGACCATCTTGCGCCCTATTTCGGCCGTGCTCACTGCGATTATTTCAGGATGTTTGGTTAATAACTTAAACTTACCACCGGAAGAAAAGGTTGACGAAGAGCAAAGTTGTTGCGCGAGCGCTACCCCGCCTGCGAAGCCGTCCATAGTTATGGCCTTCAAATTCGGCTATGGAAAACTGATGGCTGACCTCGCGCCATGGTTCATCCTCGGATTTATTCTGTCAGCGCTTATTACTCTATTCGTCCCCGACAACTTTTTCGGCGACGTCATACCCGGCGGATGGCTCTCATTAATCGCGATGTTGTTAATGTCACTGCCGATGTATATTTGCGCGACTGCTTCTACTCCGATTGCAGTAGCGCTAATTACCAAAGGACTCGACCCAGGTGCAGCTCTTGTGCTATTGCTGGTTGGTCCTGCGACTAACATTACAACCATATTAATAATCAAGCAATTAATCGGTAAATCAGCATTGCGTGTCTACCTTGCGAGTCTTGCTGGTACCTCGCTAATAATAGGCTATTTGGTAAATATCATCTATTCGAAACTAGATTACAATCTCGCTGAACGAGTCGTGGTGGACAGTCACCAGCATGTCTCTTTGTACAGCGAAATCGCTGGTGTTATTCTCGGAGTTTTACTGATTTGGCACTATATGAGTTCTTTTTTCAAAGAGTCTGTAAATTAGCAAGCACGACTAGTTTTAGCTATTGGCGATTCCATGAAAAAAGCAGCCGTCCAAATGGATGGACGGCTGCTGTGAAGATTAAATTTACGACTTTATAGAAGCGCCGAAGCCAGCGGCCTCGATTGCTGCCAGAGTAGCTAATTCATCGTAGCCAGCGTTAACTGTTACAGTTGCTGAACCAAGCTTTACATCATATTCCTCTACCCACGGTAGAGAGGCAAGAGCCTTTGAGACTCTGCTGCCTCATGAACCAGCTCAGGACATGCCTGTAATAGCGATGTCGATAGTTTGTGAAACAGGCGCTTCAAGATTAACAACGGTGATCGGCGCAGCAATTGCAGGCTGCAACTTAACCATCGGCGTTGTTTGTGGATCTGGTGCGGAACACGCTGCAAAAACTAGCAACGTCGTAGCACCGCAGTATGCGATTTTTCTCATACCCCATCATACGGTCTCTGCCGAACTATGTTAGGAATAAAGATGCCGTAGCTGCTGTGCAGTAAGTAGCCAGCGTGCCGGCTAGCATCGCTCTTAGGCCCAAAGAGGCAATCTCTTTGCGGCGTTCAGGCACAATTGTGCTTAATCCGCCTATCTGTATGGCGATACTGCTGAAATTCGAGAATCCGCATAATGCGTAGCTAGCAATAATCTTCGATGCTTCACTCAATCCGAGAGCGGAATAGCGCTGCAGCTCGATAAACGCCACATATTCATTGACCGCCATTTTGGTGCCAAGCAGCGCACCCACTTGGGTCATCTCGCTCGCTGGCACGCCCAACAGCCACGCTATCGGCGCAAACACAGTTCCGAGGATCGACTGCAGCGTAATGTCATCGCCGAACACCGACCCCATTAACCAATTGATGACGCCCAATACTCCGAGGAAAGCTATCAGCATCGCAAGAATATTAATCGACAACTTCATGCCTTCCGAAGCACCGGTTGCAGTGGCATCCAAAACATTTGAGTATTCGGATTTTGGCTGACTAACGTCTTTGCCCATCGTGGGCGAAATCTCGGTTTCTGGGAAAACTATTTTCGCAATAGCCAGCCCCATTGGCGCTGACATGAGTGTTGCCGCCAACAAATGCCCTGCAACATCAGGAACAACCGTGCCCATCATTTCTACGTAGATTGCAAACACTCCGCCAGCAACAGTCGCGAAGCCCACGGTCATGATAGCGCCTAGTTCTGAACGCGTCATTGTTGCTAAGTAGGGTCGTACTAATAATGGTGCTTCAGTCTGCCCTACGAAGATATTAGCTGCCGCAACTGTCGATTCTGATCCAGAAGTACCCATCAACTTTGACATCACTTTTGACATGGAGCCAACGAGTATCTTCACAAACCCTAAATGATGTAGCAGTGTAAACATCGCGCTGAAAAACACCACCGTAACAATGACAATCGCGCCAAAAACCGCGTGCCCGCCGTCCAGCCCAAGGGTCGCTTCTCCAAAAATGTCTTTACCCGCAACTTTTGCGATGTCGATTAAACCGCGCACGAACTTCTGGGCACCATCAAAAAACAAGGCGCCAAACGATGTCTTCAACACAATAAACGCCAGCACCCATTGCAGTGCCAAACCGCTAATAACGGTGCGCCAATTAATCGATTTCCGGCTGTTGCTTAACAAATAAGCCAGGCCGAGGAGGCAGAGTATTCCGAACAGAGATTGCATCTAAATTATTTACTGACGATAGCTTAACGCTTCCTTATGCTAAGCATATGGCCCACACCCGCAGAACCTTTCTTGGCAACTCAGCAAAATTAGCCGCCTTCGCTACTACATCTTCAGCATTCCCGTCTTGCGTTAGCGCACCGCTTCGACCCAAGATGGCAGATTTTGAAATATCACTAGCGCAATGGTCTTTGCACCGTGCCTTTGGTGCCGGAGATTTAGACAATCTTGACTTCGCGAAGATGGCGCGGCACTTTGACATAAACGCAATAGAATACGTCAATCAATTCTTTCATGATAAAAGCTTAGACGAAAATTACATCGCGCAAATGAAACAGCGCGCTGACGACATGGGTGTGCAGTCACTTCTTATCATGTGCGACGGCGACGGCAACCTTGGCGATCCATCCGCTACACAGCGCGAAATTGCCGTGCAAAAACATCGTCAATGGTTGCGTGCTGCTAAACAGCTGGGATGTCATTCCATTCGAGTTAATGCGGCCAGCTCGGGCTCATTCGAAGAGCAACAAAAACTAGCCGCCGATGGCTTGGCTAAACTAGCCGATTATGGCGCAGAATACGGATTAAATGTAATCGTAGAAAATCACGGTGGCTACTCAAGCAACGGCAATTGGCTTGCCGGAGTAATGAACATGGTTGGCAAAGACAACTGTGGCACCTTGCCGGACTTTGGCAACTTCAATATGTACAACGGCAACGACGTGCAGGATGGTTTGTATGACCGCTATCAGGGCGTAGAAGAAATGATGCCTTTTGCGAAAGCTGTTTCAGCTAAGTCGCATGCCTTTGACGAGAATGGAAATGAAACCGGAACCGATTATTACCGTATGGTCGAGTTAGTTTTACGTTCTGGCTACACAGGACACTTCGGAATCGAATACGAAGGCGGTAAGCATAGCGAAGATGATGGCATTCGCCTGACTCACGATTTGTTAAAGAAAGTGCGTAGTGAATTGACGGAAATTTACCCTCTCGAACCGTGGCAAGACTTATTCAACGGCAACGATTTGTCTAACTGGCAAAAAGTTAACTGCCACGACGAAACATTTACCGTCGAAGACAACATGATTAAATGTGACGGCATCCCGACGGGTGTTTTACGCTCCGAAAAACGTTATCGTAATTTCATTTGCGAATTTGAATACAAGCATATCGAAGATGTCTCAAATGCCGGATTCTTTGTTTGGTCTGACCCAACTCCAGCAATCGGAGTCCCTTTTACTCGTGCTATCGAAGTACAGGTCATAAACGGATACGAAACTGACACTTACACTAGCCACGGCGACATCTTCGCCATTTGGGGTGCTACCTTAAAGCCAGTCCGACCGCACCCTACTGGCGCGGAGCGCTGCTTACCAAGCCAACGACGTGCGCGCGGCACAGGTGAATGGAACCACTTCAGAATCACCGCGGTCGATGGTACGCTAACCTTGTCGGTTAACGGCAAGGTCGTTTCCGCGGGCACCGAGATAAATCCAAGAGAAGGGTTTCTGTGCATTGAGGCCGAAGGCAAAACGGTTTATTTCAAAAACATGCGGGTGCGCGAATTACCCTCTAGCGGGCGCCTTGCTCCTGAGCAAAAGGCGGAACGCTTGCGTCGAGATCACTCTCTCTACAACGGGCGTGATTTAACAGGCTGGACGACGCCTTCCAAAAATAATGGCTGGAAAGCCAACGGTCCAAGCTTAGTTGCTGATACTGGCGCTGCACCGCTGCGCTACGCACTCGAATCAAAAATCGATTCGGTCTCTATTGATTGGCAGCCCGCCGGCGGCAGCATGACGCGTACTCGAATTAAGCGCGGCGAAGAATTAGAGAACTTTAGTTTTGTGCGGGGCGCATTAACTTTGCACCCCACGGCAAAGATTAGCTTTATGAACCTTTTTTCACGCTACTAGCCGTAGGTTTCTTAGCACGCGGTCTCAATTCTGGCAAACCAGCAGCACAAATCACGCCGAATACGAACACCGGGCGTGAAAAAGCTAATAAATACTCTTGGACGCCCATTCCGAGACCGTTACCCGAATCGAACGCTGCGATAATGTCTATCACTAGCGGATATAGGTCGGTATAGAGCAATGCCCCTCCTCCTATCCATAAAAGTAGTTTCCCGA
>CAWWAN010000101.1:0-6234 GCA_963934925.1 uncultured bacterium
ATCCAGCCAGCAAGCGCTGAAGCAAATGCGCCAGAGAAGAAAGCGATCGTGGTGTGGAGTCCACCGCCTTCAGGCAATACGTAAAGGCCAGCGCCAGCTACGACTACGAAGATAGAGAGTAGCTTGTACTCAGTGACAAGAAAAGCGCGTGCGCCATCTTGGATAGCACTGGCTAGGCTTTGCATGGTGTCATTGCCTGCAGGAGCAGCCATGACTTTCTTCTGGATAACGAAGGCTGCTACTAGAGCTATGCCTGCACAAATCCAAGGGAGGTTACTTATTAGAGATTCCATCGACTAATTTGGGTCGGGTTTTTTAAGGGTCTGTACCACTTCGTAAAAGGGAGGGTGGTCAGAATGAAGCGAAAATTCTAGCGTTGCGCGTCGTCTTCGGTGCGTTGTTTTCTTAGATGTAGCAAATTTCGCAATTTAACGCGTCTTTTGCGCGCCATAAGGTAAATAAGGACTGAAAGCCCTATGACTCCTAAGATCAACAGCGGGAATTTGAAATCGTGGATAACCTTCATCCAAGTGTCTTGCTCCTCTACAGCCAATGAACCTATCCATATGGAAACAGGGACCGTCAGAGCCGCGCCAATAGAGTCAAGGATCACAAATTTTATATAAGAAAAGCGCATATTACCTGCCACAAAGAAGGCAATCATGCGAAATCCTGGGAAGAAGCGCGCAAGGAAAGTAGCTTTAGTGCCATGAGCGTGAAAACGATCCTCGAAGCGTTTTCTTTTGATGGGCAAGAAATGCGAGCGCAAAATAGGCCAAGAATAGACGCGTTCACCGACAAAACGACCTAAAAGATAAATAATACTGTCGCCGACAATAATCCCCGACCAGCACCACATCACAGCCGCCGTGAAGCCGAGTTGACCAACGGCAACAAAGTATCCAGACCCGAGAATAACGATTTCTTCCGACCAGGGTGGGCCACCTAGACCGCATGACACTAAAAGCACAAAGGCCCATAAGCCTGGCGCAGTTTCTAGAAAGCTGATAATGTCGATAACGGCGTTAATTGTAAGCTATCTAGGGAACCTAGTTTGCTGTAATTGACCAAGGATATAATTGTCACGGGCCTCGCGGCCTAGTGCGAGGTAATCTTGGTAAAGTTTTGTAACCGCATGGTTAACGCTGTCTGGTCCACCACCGGAAGCCAGCCAAGCGGCGTAAGTTTTCAACATCTGCTTTCGGGTTAAACGCGAGGAACTGTGTGGAGAAATGCGCTCCGCGTAGATGTAGGCGGCCAGCAGGAGACCCGAAAAAGGCTTATTGCGGGTGCTGTCCGAAGATCTCAGCCACTTTACGCCTGTTTCAGCCCAATACAGCGCATCGTACCCCATTCTCTTATAAGAGTCGGCGCTCGTTGA
The DNA here is from genome assembly GCA_963934925.1 of uncultured bacterium. Taxonomy (GTDB): domain Bacteria; phylum Planctomycetota; class UBA1135; order UBA1135; family UBA1135; genus JAPKEZ01. The sequence goes on from CAWWAN010000101.1 coordinate 1,382, forward strand.
ATAGCCAGCCATGTAAGCGCTAAGTTCGCGAGCTTCAGAATTGCCGCTTAAGTCTTCAATTTGATCCGCTATCGCCCCCATCATCAAGTAATTTGCTTCGACAGAAGCGTTGTTAAAGTCAAGCCACATATTGAAACAGCGGAAGCTGTCGACGGAATCTTGACCAACCACGCGCAAATTGCCGTTTGCGACACTGGCCACACAAAAAGCAATAATCAATGACACAAATATGGACGGCAGGTGTCGTATCATTTTTTATTAGCGACTAAGTTTTTACAGCTAATGTAAATTAGGATGGCCCCCATTGCGAGCCAAGTAAATAGAGCGATGTCGCTAGTGGTAAGAGCCGTGCGCTCGAACCGTAAGCCACAGGCGACTAGTGCGCCAACATCAGGCAAGAGGTGGCTGCCTTTTAAGTTCGGCAAACTCGAGATTGCTAGTGCTCCCATTGATGCGAGATTGCCGTTTACTTTTAAGCGCCTGAATATAAATAAACACAGCGCGATTGCGGTAAAGAAAAACAATAGTTGGTTAAGCAGTAGGCGTGGCAGCGCACTAATGGGCGGGCGCTCAATAACTAAACGCGCGATTGGCCTAATCAAACTTATGTTGTGTTCCGCAGGGGCTTCAAGCGTAATAGTTCTGTCACGGACATCTTCGGCGGATAGTGGCCAATAAAATATTTTGCCGGCTGTTACCGGAGCAGAGCGTTGTTTGACTGCAATAGAACTTTCGATTACACCTTTAGGTGCATTCTCAAAATCGAAAGTTAAGCATAGCTTACTGCCAACTGGGATGCTGTCATCCCAGTTAAAGGCCCAACTGTTGTCACTTTCAACGCGTGATAGCACGATGTGGTGCGATTCACTTTGCCCGTTAACCCCGGGATTTAAAGCCAAGACGATTAATTGAGCACAAACAACAAGCAGTAATAGCGAGCATACTGCTGCTGCAGTTTCTGCAACCACTGCGCGCCCAGTGGTGCACCGTAAGGAGTCTTGGCGCAGCCATCCTTGTTGACGGCGTTGTTGTAGAACGTAGCCGAAACGCAAGATGAGTGCGCTTAACGCGAGAATAATATAGCTCAAGAAGGCCCCGAGTGATGCTGCGCCGAGGTCTTTGTCGAAGCTGAGATTGTAAGCGAGTGCTAGCCACAAAGCCCCCGAGAGTAGGATAGGCCATGCGAGCAACTGCCGAAAAACTGCCGTGCTTAAATTCAACATAGATCGCTGTAATTAAGATGAGTATCGATTAAGGTTTCGCATCCTGTTTGCGGCGGTGAGAAAATTAAGACGCAGGCATCGCTGTTAGCTATAACGCTTCTCAAGCGGGTCATACCTTCGGGGTCGAGAGCGGTTTGTGGTTCGTCGAGAATAATTAGCTGCGGGTCCCCGAGCCACGCTTGTGCCAAGTTGATGCGCTGTTGCCAGCCACGGCTCAGGTCGGCAATTTTGCGTTTAGCCTGGGGTTTCAAATCAAAGAGCTTCATGCATTGTTGGGCGTCATTTACGACATCATCTGCGCAGAGCGAAACGAGTTGTTCAAAATAGGCTTCTACCGAGAGGGACGTCGGAAGCTTAAGCTGTTGCGCGACATAACCTATGCGTGAACTACGACCGACGGTGCCGCTTACGGCCTGCAGATAGCCACAAATAGTTTCAACTAAAGTGGTCTTGCCACAACCGTTTGATCCTAATACCAGTAATTTGTCGCCGACGTGCGCCGTAACACTAAGTAATGGCGCATCGGCGCCTTGCCAAGCAAGCCGCACATTTTCGAGGATCAAAGCAGGTGGAGTGGTCATCGTCTTCTAAACTATCTTAGCGTTGCTAAAGTATGGCGATGCAGTTACGTAACACTTCCACCAATGAAATCGTTCAACTATGCGATGGCCTTACACTCGGACGCCATCAGAGTTGCGGTTATGTGGTGGATGACCATTCGGTGTCGCGCGTGCACGCTAAAATTGAATGGAAAAACGAGGCCTTCACTTTAGCCGATCAACAGTCCTCTAATGGTTCCTTCGTCGATGGCCGTAAGCAAAACATCATTCGTTTGCGCGACGGCATCCGCGTCAAAATTGGTGAAGTCGAATTTGCTGTCGTCGATGAGTCTAACAGTACGGCGCAAGAGGACACTATCCACCGTCAAGAGCGCCACGAGAGCGCGCGTCAACGTCGCGAGATTATCGAAGAGCAAACGGGTGGGCTTGGCGACCTTAGTCAGCAGCCGCTGGCCATCCGCGCATTGGCTTTTGCTCTAGGGCTTGGCGTGATGCTTGGCGTGATTTATTTAGTACGCAAAGCTGGCGAAGTTTTTTAAATAGACTTAGCTATTTTCGGCTTTGTAGACTTCGCTCACTCGCCTATAAGCGGCAACCGTTTTGCGAGCGGTTTCTTCCCAGGTGAAGGTAGCGGCGCGCTGCAATCCGACAGCAGAAGCTTGCGAGCGCCATGCTTTTTCACTGACCATACGTTCGATGCCATCAGCGATTGAATCAATTCCCGTGGCGTCTACGCGTAAACCAGAATTGCCCGCAACCCACGACGGGGCAGTGCTATTACCGATAATAGCCGGAGTGCCACACGCCATTGCCTCGAGAACCACTAAGCCGAAGCCTTCGTTCAATGACGGGAACAGCAAAGCCATTGCGTCTTGATAGTAGCGCAACAATTCAGCGTCTGACAGGTGTTGGACCCACTTAATGCGGTGCGCGTGACGCGAGTTTTGCATTTCGCCAACAAACTTTTCGTAACCCCATCCTGGGCGGCCAATGATGACCCAATCAGGAGCGAGGTCGCGATCCCAGCATTGCTCGAGCGCTTTAAGCGCGCGGCGATAATTTTTGCGTGGCTCGAGGGTGCCGACAGTTAGCAGATAGCTATCAGCCGTAGAAGCCTCTTGGGCTGGTTTAAAGAACTTGCTAACCCCATGTGGAATCACATGAATATCATCTCGCTTGGCGCCAAGTAATTCTGCGTCACGAATGCCTGGTTCGGAAACGACTAAAATTTCGTGCGCGTTTTGAATATTTTTGCGCACGCGGTCGAGAAGCTTCGAGGTGTCCCAGCCGTGAAACTTTGGTTCAGAGACAAAGGCCGCATCATGAAGAGTCATTACGCGACCCGCAGACCGCACCGACGGATAGTTATAGTCGGTGTAATGGAAAGCGCTGACTTCTGCTGGGATGCGTCCAGCGTCAAGGCCGGGCAATTTATGCAAGTGGTCCATTAGGCGCCCAGGAAGCCATCCGAGATTCATCTTGTGCCGATCGGCTGCTAACCCAGGAGGTATATGTCGTCCGCCGCGCCACGATGTGGCGAACATTTGCAAATACACGGCCTCTTCTTCGGGAAGATGCGTTATTGCCGTGGCCAATTCTCGCACGTAGCGGCCAATGCCGGCGTAGTCGAACAGTGCGGGGCGAATGTCGAAGCCAATGTTAAGCATGCGTAAACTTTAACCCATTTCTAAGACAACTGCCTTAGTAAATTGCTCGGTATTTAGGGAGCCGCCAAGGTCACCGGTAGTGTTGCCCGATGAAATTACACTGCGCACAGCGGCGTCGAGCTTAGCGCCAAGCTCGCACTGGCCCACGTGATCTAGCAACATACTGAAGGCCCATAAAGCTGCGGACGGATTGCATAAACCTTTGCCCGCGATGTCTGGCGCGGTGCCACCGGCGGGGTCGAACATCGCCAGCAGAATATTGCCGTCGTCGTCGAAAGAGTATGAAGCGCTTGCTCCAAGGCCGATGGAGCCAATCATGCCACATGCGGCATCAGACAAGAAGTCGCCGTATTCATTTGGCGTAACGACAACGCGGTATCCCTCTGGATTCATAATCAATTTAGCAAGTAGCGCATCGAACAATTCACTCTCATGACCGACATTGGGGAACTTTTGCGCAACCCCAGCAGCGACCTCTTCGAACAAGCTATCGGTATTTCTCTGAATGGTGTATTTAGAAGCACTTGTTACATTCGCGCCAATTTTCTCGGCGAGTTTAAAAGCGAACATCGATGCTTGAAAGCTAGGGCGCCGCTCAATCAGACGAATAGAAATCGCAGAGTCAGCCCCAATTCTGCGTCCTGGGTCTTCGTAAGTGCCGCCAGTTGCGATACGCACCACGTGCAAATCGACCGTGCCACGAATCCGCGTTTCAACGCCAGGGACAGTGGCCACAGGGCGGTGGATCACTGAAAAGTCAAAGCGATCGCGTAACACCTTATTGGGGCTGGCGTCTTCAGTCACCGTCGGGTACTTCATCGCTACACGGCATTTACGCATCGCTTTTTCGGCGTCGTCATAAGAACCTTCAGCATCGGTGCGCCGACGTTCGAGGGTTAAGTCGACATCATGAAAAGTGATGTCGATAGGCAAAGCGTCAGCAACAGCGCGGACGGCTGCCGATAGTTCACTAGAAATGCCATCTCCGTGGAATTCGGCGATTTCAAGAGGTAGGGATGTGCTCATTTTCGCCGGTATACTACCATCTATAGCGGATCGGCATGTACGGTAATAGTGGCGTTTGTCAACTTGCGACTAATGGCTTCCCCGACGTCTTCACTAAGGTCGTGTGCCTCGACGAATGATAAATCACGCGCTAAGTCTAAATGCAGCTCGATGAAAATATCAGCGCCCGAACGCCGCGAGCGCAAATCGTGAAAACCGGAAACGCGTGGCGCAAAGTTTTGCACAGCCTCAAGAATCGAGCGCGATTCTTTAGGTTTAAGGCCGCGGTCCATAAGCATTTCAATCGCGCTTAAAAATGTTTCGCGGGCGCAGTTGAGAATAATTAATGCGATGCATAAACCAACAACCAAGTCGGGCCAGCGCGTATCGAGAAAATG
>CAWWAN010000102.1:0-6195 GCA_963934925.1 uncultured bacterium
TATAGATGAGTCGCTGGCGGAAGGTCCTTCAAAGCAAAGGTAGTTAAGGCTGCGAAAATCAGGTAAATCATGAATAGCAATTGCTGGGCGCCAAGGCTGGGGGCTATTATCCGCGAATTCGTTGGTTACAGGAGGTTTTGAGCTCTGTGCGAAGGTGCCATATAATGCTTTGCGATTAAGCAAAGTACGTGTAGTCATGACTAATTTAGCGTGCTTTGACATGGCAACATTTGCCATGTCATCTTTCTGACCGAACGATTCATCCCATGGAATAACCATTGGGGTGGTGTGGCCGGCGGTGTTTCCGGTAAAGGTTACTGAGCGAAAATGTGCGCGATGAGACAGAGAGACATTGTCGTCGATATCATTCCAAGCTAAAGTTACCGCATTGGTTGCGTCTTTGTCAGAAGTAGCAATCATAGGTCTTCGCTGATGGCGCGCAGTGCCGTGACCTTGAAACTCTATTTCGTCAAAAAGGGACAAGCTTTCTGAGTAGCGGCGAAGTTGAATGGATCCTTCTGAAGGACCAAAATGCCAGTTATGAGGAGAGATTAGATAGCTTTCGTAGACGATGATCAGTGCGCCTGCATCGTCTATAACAGCATCCGGTAGCACCAATCCTCCAGCATATGCCTCAGTGTTTACATTGTCGATAGGAATGTTTGTTTCGAGAGTAACTAATGGCCCCAAAGTGGGTGAAGAGCTGGTACGTGGCCAATGAATTTTTTTGGCCCTTAGGTCATAATCTCGAAAAGTATTGGTATATGATTTGTACCTACTCTGCTCATGAGCAAAAATAGCGATAGCCTTTGAGCTGCCAGCAGTCTTATTGCTTGCAATATCTGGCATAAAACCCGCATCGCCAGATTTTGAGGTGTCATCAAGGAGAATGCCCTCTCCAGTACGAGTGGTGAGTATCTGGACTTGTGGCAAGAGGTTGCCGAAAATATTACGTGTACTAATTTTACAGATTTCGATTCTCGAGGGTTGAGCTCCAGAAAGGTCATGCCTTGACCAGACGGCTAAAAAGGAACCGTCGCCTAGGCTCTCGACGGCTGGCTTTGTGCAATGGTCATTACCGACACCAAAGATATTAAGGGTGGGGTCTCCTAACAGGCGGGTATTGAATAGTTTGAAGCCATCACCGTGACTCACTCCGAGCGGAGCCAATGCGTTTAGCTCAACAGCTTTTTGCGTAGAGCTAGCTCTTGTGTGATTGACAATAACGGTGTCGCCAAAATGGTTGACTGCGATGGCTGCGTGATCCGCGCTTCCATTGCCTATGCTGGGCAGCTCAATAGTATTACCAACATAGTAATCCGCCTGAGCATTAGCACTAAAGCAGATTAGCAGGGGCACTAGTGCGTGAAGCAACAATTGCATCATACTATTATGTACGTTCATGCATGAAGTATACCATGAACTCGACATTTATTTTATTGGAAATAACGCTAAATCAGGGGAAATTTAGGAATTAGGTAATAATAATTTAATTTAAGGCCTGCAATGCCTTCCTCAGGCGTGGCAGGCAACTCTCAAGGTCGCTAATGCTCACTGCGCCAACACTAGCGCGGAACCAGCCATCTTCGTCATCAGGGTCGACTCCAAACGCTGCAAAAGGCACTACGGCAAAGCCAGCGTTTTGCAGTAAATACGAGCGGATGTCGTCGTTGTTTTCGAGTACAGTTCCTGATGGAGTTGTTTTGCCAGAAAGCTTGAATTGCGCTGAGATGTAAATCGCACCTTGTGGCTCGATAGCATCGCAAGCAAAGCCCTCGTCTTTGAGTTGCTGAAGGCCATTGTGCAGACAGTCGAGGCGCTTACGCACACGGCCGATCATGTCCTTGCGCCAGTCGTCAATTGCTGGAAGATTACGCAGCCAGCGCGCAGTAGCAACTTGCACAGGAAGGGGTGCCCAGGTGCCAAGGTGGGTGCCAAGGGCAACGAGCTTTTTAGTAATTGCCGGTGGAGCAACAAACCATCCACAGCGGAGTCCGGTAGCTGCAAAGCTTTTCGAAATACCATCGCAATGGATTACATATGGCGCGCATTCAGGCACCAATTGCACCGGAGAAAAGTGCTGATGATTGTCGAACGTTAGCAATGAATAGATTTGATCGAACAGCAAGTACAGTGGTTTTTCGCCAGCTTCTTTGCGACGACCGTTCTCTTCAACTAAGAATTCACCGAACTCGCGTAAATCTTTTTCGGGCATTACGCCGCCTGAAGGGTTCTGCGGAGTGTTCAGCACAATCAGGCGCGCATCTTTAGCATGCGGTTTTAGCAGGGCGACAGTCGGTTGGAATGAGTCTTCACGCCGCGTTTGAATCCCTCGAACTTTGACTTGGCAAGTATCGCCGTAGTTGTGGTTATTCCATGACGGAACAGGAAACAGTACCAACTCGCCAGGATCCACCAACAGTTGATAAGTGGCATACAAAGAAGGGCGTCCGCCTGACACAATGGCTATCCCGTCAATTGGGTAGTCGAGATTGTGGTTGCGCATAAAATATTCTTTTACAGCAGCACGCAAATCAGCAGTGCCGGCGCTTGGCGGGTAATTTGTATGGCCTTCGTTTACCGCGTCGTTTAGATATTCTCGGAAAACATCAGGTATAGGGAACTGTTTCGGTGAAAAATCGCCGATCGTTAAATTCGCGACGTCATCTCCGCGGTCAACCATATTGCGGATTTCTTGACCAATACGCAATATCGATGAGCCCGACATTGAGCTAGCCATGTGACTTAGGCCGCGCTTGGCGGCGTCGGCCCCAATGTCGGATGGGATGCGAATGAGTTTTTGTGCTTGTTCCACGGCCTAATATTCTAGTCTAGCGCAGACGTTTTAGATAGCGGTTGCGCAGCTGAGATTGATGAGAAACAATGTCTACTTCGCTACCGCCAATGAAAAGCCTTTCGATAGGGACACCGTTTTCAAAGGGGTCACCGTCACAGATAAAGAAGCTAGCAACTTTTCCGACTTCAATACTTCCGATGTATGGGTCAAGCTGTAAAATTTCTGCGGCACCCAATGTGATGCTGCGCAGTGCGTCGAAACTGCTATCGACGCTCCATGCCGCGGCAGTGGCAGCCTGGAAAGGAAGATTGCGTGTGACGTTAATATCGTTGGTATATAGCGCCACACGACATCCGGCCGCAGTTAGCAGTGATGGTGAACGGTATGGGTAGTCAAAAGCCGACTCTGCCGACCCGGTAGGTAGCGAGTGAACCGGGCCGGTAATGATGCTTGCGTTGTCCGCTCCGAGATAGCCAGCAATTTGATAAGATTTTTTTGCCGACACATAAACAACATTTAAATCATGCTTCGCTACCCAGTCGCGCGCCGCCATTATGGTTGCTGCCGAGTCAGCTACTAAGAAAATCTGTTGCTTGTCGATAAAGTAGGGCATTAACGCTTCTAGCTTCGAGTCCCGCTGCGCATGCATCTCGATGCTAGCATACTCTTTGGTCAACTCAATCCAGTTATTAAGTTCTTCGACATCGTCATTTTCCGTAGGCCCATCTTTCTGTTCGAATCGCGCACTGCGTGGGAAATTAATAAATAATCCATGTCTTTTAATAATCATATCGGCGGTAGTGGTACCGGCTAATTGAATAAAAGCTCCTTGGCCGCGGATGCGTCCTCTGCCCGGTTGGGTTAGCACATATGAAACGCCAGTCATGCGCGTAATATTGTGGTGTGCTGAGTCTGCGTGGATGGCGACCTCAACGGTCAGGTCTGCTTGATCATCGCCAATCTCAACGGTGTCATCACTAGCGCGCAGGGATTCGATTTCAACCAATCCTGTGCGATCAAGTGAGTTGATGAAGCCGGGGTAAAGGTCTTTACCGTCAGCATCAACTATTACAAGATTAGGTAGCATCGGCGGAGTGCTGCGTCCGCGGTAGATTTTCTTGATGAGACCGTTTTCGATAAGCAAGCTACCATGGAATGCTTTTTCGCTGACAGCATGAATGTTGGCATTCTGTATGTAGTACTTTTTGCCGTCACCCAGTTTGGTGAATTTCGACATAAGCTCTGCATCTATTTGCATGAGGTTGTCATCCATCTCAACCAAGCCTGTATGCTGTTTGGCAAATTCACGGCTTTGTTGAGCATATTCAACCCAACGCGAATCCATGCTTTGTGGTTGTTCATAAAGTACATTGCCCTGCGAAAGGGTAAGTACACAACGCGCGTAATTGCTTAATGGGTGCTTGTCGAACACACTTAAGGAAGCGTACTTGCCTACTTCAATGCTGCCTAAGCGGTCTGCCAAACGCAATTGCTTGGCACTGTTAGTCGTGCAAGTAGCCATCGCGTCTTCGTAGCTTAACCCACCGTAAAGCATCGCCTTTGCAGCTTCGGTGTTAAGACGGCGAATCATTTCATCCGAGTCGGAGTTGATGGAAACGATGACCCCAGCTTTGTGTAAGATCTCAACGTTCCATGGGATGGCATCCTTTACCTCATATTTATAAGCCCACCAGTCAGAGAAGGTCGATGCCATTGCACCTGCCGCAGCAATTTCGTTGGCAACTTTATAGCCTTCAAGAACGTGCTGGAATGTCGGTCGTTCAATGCCAAAGTCGGCGCAAACCTTTAAGAACATCAGCAACTCGTCGGCGCGATACGAGTGACATTGAATATGAATTTTGTTGTCGAGGATGTCAGCTAGAACTTCTAGGCGCACATCTTCAACAAAATCAGGCCAGCGACCTTGCTCGGCTAACTCGCGTTGCAGGCGGTAATCTTGAGCGGCCATGAATGCGCGACGATAAACGGCGTCAACACCGACTCGCGTGTTCGGGAATCTTTTGCCCCACGCACTTGCCCAATTGGATTGCTTTACATTTTCGCCGAGCGCAAACTTAATGTTCTGCGCGGCATCTTCTATTAGCAAATCATTGATCGAAGGTTCCCAGTAATTAAGTTCCCACGTTGCAGCTTGGCCACCGATCGGGTTAGCTGAACCATGCAGTGATTGCACTACTGTGGTCCCGCCAGCCGCAGCACGCCAAATGCCAACATCTTGCGGGCGAATCATATCACCAATGCGACACTCAGCAGAAATAGCAACCTTGCCCTCGTTAATCGAGTCAAGCGCTAGGTGTGAGTGGGCGTCGATGATGCCAGGCATAATGTGCCATCCACTAGCGTCGATTATTGTCGCATCATTCGGCGCGACGACATCGTTGCCGATTCCTATAATTTTTCCCTTCACAGTAAGTAAATTAGAAATGGCGGGTGAGCTACCGTCCATGCGGTAGAGCGTGGCGCCCCTGAAAAACAAAGTGGTTGCACCATTCGCAGCCCAGTCACTATGCGGACGACGGAAGTCATCACTATCAGTAGGGTATTGCGGATGACCGACAGCAAGTTCCTCGTCGCTGGCCTCATCATCTTCGTCATCATCTTTCGTTTCAACTTCGACTTCATCAGATAATCTTTCGCCCCTTACATCAATGTCACCGAACGAGGTGTTTAGCTTACCACTTAATTTGTCATCTTTAATGGAGACGGTAGTAGTGATGTTGAGATCCATTTCTTCTACGTAGAAAATGAAACTAAGCTTGCCGTTGTTGAATTTAACGTCGCTGCAGTCTAGGGTTTGACTGCGATCTTCAAGCTGAAAGCTATGTACGCTGTTGTCAGCGCTAGACACGGTAATGCCGAATTCGCGGGTTCCCATTTGGGTTTCGGACGTCAAGTGCCAGGCACCATCAAACATAGTGTTGTCGAAGTCGTCGTCGGCATCTTCCGCGTCGTTCTCCGATAAGCGGAATGCCATACCGTTGCTGAACATCCATGTTGGTGATTGCATCGAATCGCCGAATGGCTCGGCACATAACATGTAGTCGCTTAAAGTACTGTAGGATTGAATGATATCTAAAACATCACTCGACATAGCTAAGCGTAACTCATCAGCGGTTAGTCCAGCGTCGATGAGTTGCTGGCAGCGCTCGGTGAAATCGTCGCTATCGTTTGTTGGTAGCAAACCACACCAAACACCGCTGTTGCGCAGCTCCATAAATCCGTTAACCTGCTTTTGGTGAAGACGGCGTTGTTCATTACGCTGGGCCAAGGGTTGGCGCCAATATTCGCGCTGTTCATTATCTAATCCTAATTCTTCTTCAGTTGCTGGCGCCTCGTCAAAATTGATTTGGTACAGCACGGCAACGCGTTGTTTGAGT
>CAWWAN010000103.1:0-6191 GCA_963934925.1 uncultured bacterium
AGCTACGCGTTTTCCCTGGTGACTACGATTTCTACTTGGCCCAGCGCGAGCTCGAGGATGCACAACGCCAGGCCGCTTTCGTGCGTCAGCAAGCTCACGTTGAGCGCGAATTAAAATGGATTGACTCTTTTCGAGCTAAAGCGCACTCTTCGTCGCAAGCTCAGTCGCGTTTAAAGCGTCTCGATAAGTTAGATATCATCGAGCCACCACGCTCACGTCGTCAAAAGTTAGTGTTCAATATTCCGGCTCCACCGCGCTCGGGCAATGACATTTTTGTTGCGGAAGGAATTAGCAAAAGTTTTGGTGACCTTACGGTTTACTCAAATTTAGATTTGCATGTTCGCCGTCTCGAACGTTGGGCATTCTTAGGAGTAAACGGTGCCGGTAAGTCGACACTGCTAAAAATAATGATGGGCGATCTTGTGGCCGACAGCGGCATCTGTAAATTAGGTGCTTCACAGAGAATCGGTTATTTCGCGCAGCACACCACTGAGTTGTTGCATCCAAAGGAGACAGTCTTCGATACGATGGCCAGTGAATTTCCTGGTGAAAGTATCGGTACTTTGCGCACTTGTTTAGCATGTTTCGGGTTTGACCCGAACGACATGGATAAGGTGACCCGCGTTTTGTCAGGTGGTGAAAAAGCACGACTCGTTTTGGCTAGAATGCTTTTTAAGCCACCTAATGTGCTTATTCTAGACGAACCTACCAACCACCTTGATATAGAATCTAAGCAAACATTGCTTGAGGCCCTGGCGAAATACGAAGGCACTATTATCTTCGTTAGTCACGACCGCCACTTCTTGGAAGCGCTTGCAACTAATGTGCTAGAAATCGATGGCGGTAGTGCGAAGACCTACCATGGCGGCTACAATAAGTATGTCGAGTTTACTGGCCATGCAGCACCGGGCTCTTAATTAGCTTTTATCACTTCAGATTTCCCCCAGTCAAAAGTGGCTGTCATTTGTTTGCCACCATGCGACCAAACAACAACGCGTTGTTGTTCGCCACTGGCTAAAACCTTTCGTAGGCTTTGAAAGTCCTCTGTTTTTACGCCAGCAACGCTAATGAGTACATCACCTGCTTTCATGCCAGCTTGTTCGGCTAGCCCGCCCTTGACGAGTTCGTCAATGGTCATAGCATCGCCAAGGAAAACGCCTAAGGAATGGCGCCTAGGGCCACGATTTGCTCTCGAATTACTTGGAGCTTCACGTGGCAAGGCCTGATTCATATTTGCGATGCGCCACGCACCGGATGCAATCACGCGCACCGAAGCTAATTGATATTCAGGTACGACTTCGTCGATAGTGTCATGTTGAGTATGATGGATGTAAGTGTAGCTTGCATTGCCATTTTGCTCCCAGAAGAAGCCGGGTACACCAACTCTTAAATAGGAGTCGTGGTCCGAGCCAACGCCTTGCGGTAAACGCTTTACGGGTACTAAGCGGAAGCGCAAATCTTTGTCTTCGTTATTTGCTGTGTGCTCGATCACTGGGCCAAAGGCCTCTTCAAACAAAGGCTTTAATTCGGGTGTCGCTTGAATACCAGAGCAGGTGTTGGTGCCGCCATCATGTACTAAAACTGCAGAAATGACATCATTTTCTGCAGGATGCTGCTCAATATAGGCGCGTGATCCAAGCAAACCTTGTTCTTCGCCCGACCACAGCATAAAGCGAATCGTGCGGCGTGGTTGCACACCTAATTCATCGATAGCCTTCTTGAGGATGCGCGCGGCCTCTAAAGTGGTAGATGTACCCGTGCCATTATCTTGTGCACCGCGCGCGCCATCCCATGAATCTATGTGGCCACCCACGATAACGATTTCATTAGCTAGGTCGGTTCCGGGTATTTCGGCGAGTACGTTGTATAAGGGTATAGGCCCAGCTGTGAAGGTTTGTTCAATATCAAATTCAAGCTGCACATCGGCGCCATCTTTAGCTAGCTGAAAGATATCAGCGAACTGCTCGCGTAGCAAAGTAATATTCACTTCACCTGGCAAATCATTTGGGTCAATCTTGTAGCGACCCCGCGTTAACAATAAACCAGACTTGCTACATGGCTTTATGACGCCGGCGTAACCTTCGGCAATACACATGGCTCCGAAGCGATCGCGTAAGCTATTTCCCTCGAGGTCTGAGAAACGTGGGGCGTATTTATTGGTTGAAGACAAAATCCAAGCGTTGTTGAGCTTGCCAGACAAGGCGGCAAGCTCTTCTTCGGTTTGTGGAGCAGCAATAGCAGGTCCGGTTACTTGCCCAGCTGTGCCTGGCGTCCATGAATTGGTGTTAAACGATAACTCGAGTTTATATGGTGAAGTCATGGCTCCCACGCTTAAGCGCCGGTCAAAGCCAACGGGGAAGCTTCCCCATTCTTCTAGGCGCGAGTTGCTAAGGCCGAATGACGCGAATTTGCTCTGAGCCCAATGACATGCCTCTGTCAAGTTCTTCGAAGAGGTCAAGCGTGCACCAATGCCATTCGATAGTTCGTCGAGCACGTTCATGACTTGCAAGTCGGCGTCGTCGATGGCGTAGATGGCATCCACAACCGCGTCGCTAGCCGGTAGGCCAGTGAGAGATTCACTTAGTTGAGCGTTGAGTGGTAGGCACAGTGCAGCACCAAGGCTACTAATGAGAAGAAAACGAGAGATTATTGATGTCATGTTAGGTGTTACGAATTGATGCACACTAGGATAGAATATTATCTGTGAAAATGCACTCTAGTTCTTCTCAAGTTTTGGCCCCGCAAAACCTGGTCACCCTTGGCAATCTGGCATGTGGCGTGGCAGCGATACTGTTATGTATCGTCGGTATCGTCGAAAAAGATCCAAGTAGATTCTTCGCTGCAGCTTGGTGGCTAGTACTCGCTGAATTTCTCGACGGCGTAGACGGCAAGATAGCGCGCATGACAGGTACAGCTAGCCCATTAGGGGCTCAGCTTGATTCTTTGGCCGATGCGGTTACTTTTGGCGTGGCACCTGGCATTTTGGTGTTTAGCATGTGGCACTATTTCACTGTGGTGACCGGGCAATTTGCATTAAATTTACACCCACGATTACTGATGGTAGCGCCTATCGTTTATTCGGCTTGTGCAGTGTTGCGTCTTGCGCGCTTTAATGTCGATCACGAAGAAGATGACTTGCGAAAAGAAAACGTACGCTTTGTCGGTTTGCCATCACCAGGCGCTGCGGGCATGCCAATTTCTATGGTTTTACTTTTCTTCGGCATTGGCGAGATAAAGTTTTTCGATGTGAGCAGTGATTTCGTTTTAAGGATTCAAGAAATCATGCTTTATACGATGCCGCTAATGTTAGTTCTGATGGGAGTCCTAATGGTCTCACGCGTGCCGTTTCCACACTTCTTTGCATGGATGACGCGCTCTGACAGGCCGGTAGCGACTTTGGCAAAATTCATTTTCATGTTTGGCTTTATGTGTCTCGAGCCCGAGGCTTGCCTGTTTCTATTCTCATGCTGCTATACGTTGGTGCCGATTATCACTCAGTTTTTGCCTTCGCGGCGTATTGCTTAATGACGGTTGTTTATCTAGGGCTGGGCTCCAATCTCGGAGACCGTAAACAAAATCTACTTAAGGCGGTAGATGCTTTGCAAGCTCTTGATTGCTTGAGCCATGTACGTCTCAGTCAGATAATCGAAACAGCCCCTGCCGGTGGGCCACAGCAGGGTGATTATCTGAACGCGGTTGTCGAGTGTCACTGCTCCGTTAGCGCGATTCATCTTTTAGAGCAAGTGCAGATTATTGAACTACAGTTAAAACGACAGCGCCTCGGAAGAAACCATCCACGCACGATCGATGTTGACATCTTGCTCTTTGGCGATGAGAGTCACACTAGCGATGCACTTACAGTCCCACATCCGCGCATGCATCAACGCGAGTTCGTGATGCGTCCGCTCGCGGATTTTTTGCCAGAATACTGCGCTAATGCAACAGCTAACATCTAGTCAGCAGCTATCCGCGTTTGTCCGTGGCAGCGATGTGGGCTTGGTGCCTACTATGGGGGCTTTGCATGCCGGACACGCCTCGTTAGTTGAGCGCGCGAAGCAAGAGAACACATGCGTAATAGTTTCTATTTTCGTTAATCCTTTACAGTTCAACAAGGCGGATGACTTGCGGAAATATCCTCAAACTCTTGTTGCCGACATTGCATTGCTAGAGAAGTTAAATGTCGATGCGGTTTACCTCCCGCAATATGCCGATGTTTATCCCGAAGGTAATGAAGTGCAGCGACTGTCTGCAGGTAGTGCCGGCGATAGCTTCGAAGGCGCAGCACGTCCAGGTCATTTTGATGGCATGCTTACGGTGGTTCATCGCTTGCTACAACAGGTAAGTCCGAGTCACGTTTACTTCGGTGAGAAAGATGCTCAACAACTGTGCTTGGCGCGACTGATGGTGGATAAATTAGAAATGCCGGTCAAAGTAGTCGGTTGCGATTTAATTCGTGATGTCGACGGTTTAGCTTTGTCGAGCCGCAATGTACATTTGTCTGACGCTGCGCGCAATGATGCCTTGCGCTTGCATCAGGCTTTGATTCGCGCTTCTGAAAATTTCGCAGCAGGTGAGCGCCAGGTTCAAAACCTGCTGAACGCGATTCATGAAGTTTTGAATGGCGGCGACATCAAGGTTGCTTATTGCGCAGTGGTTAATGACAAAACTTTTGCTGAATTAAATGCCGAAGTTGACTGCGGCTCGCGTGTTATCATCGCTGCTGAGGTCGGTGGGGTTCACCTTCTGGACAACATGTCGCTCGTTTCATAATGGCTTCTTCTTCTTTATATATCGACGCGCCGGCGAAAGTAAATTGGCATTTGCAAGTGGTGGGTCGACGTAGCGATGGTTTCCATGAACTGTTAAGCTGTTTTGTTGCTTTAGATTTGTGTGATAGAGTCATTGCCGAAGTGATGCCTGGGGCTCCAAAATCTTGCATCCAGTTGCTGTCCGCGTCACCACATGGCAAGCATTTCCCGCTCGATCCGAGTAACTTGATTATGCGTGCTGAAAAAACATGGCGGGAAAGCGGAGGGGTCGCGCCTCCAATAGCTTGGAGCGTCGAAAAGAATATTCCGGCGCAAGCAGGTCTCGGTGGGGCATCGTCCGATGCAGCGGCCGCGCTAATGTTGCTGCAAGACCACGCTAGCCACCGTTTACCTGATTCGGCAATTGATCATATCGCAAGTCTGCTCGGCGCCGATGTACCGTTTTTCTTGCAAAGCAACAGTCCAGCTCTCATGGCCGGACGCGGCGACATCTTTGTTTCTGATATTAAGTTACCAGCACAATGGCTGGTGCTCGCTATCCCCGAATTTCGTATTGGAACACCAGAGGTTTTTGCTGAACTCAATGCGCCAGACTTTATGGGTGCTCAGGTTATCGAAGCCAAGGTGCGCGCAAATCCGGGGCCGAATCAATTATTCGAGCCAGCTCTTGCGGTCGAGCCCCTGCTCAATGAATTTGCAGCTCAATTGTCGCAGATTGCGAATTTCTGCATGAGTGGCAGCGGCTCAACAATGTTCGCAGCTTTCAGTGAACAAGATAAAGCAAACGATTGTGCTTTAAGCGTCAATCATCTCTGCAAAAACGTAATTGTCTCGCAAGTTATCCCTGGCCCAGTTCTTTCAGCGCCGAAAAGTTTTTAATGGCAAACGTTCGCATTATCGGATTAGGGCGGGTTGGCAGCGCCCTGTCCTTGGCACACAAAAACGCACACGATGATTTGTGTGAGTCTGCAAGTACCGTGATTTTCGCTGTGCCGGACGACAAGCTGGCCGATGCGATTGCCGATTTCTCGACTAGCAATAACTGCCAAAATAAATTCGTAGTTCATGTCAGTGGGGTGCATGGTTTGGAAATATTGCAGCCCATCGCCGATGCGGGTGCGCAGGT
The DNA here is from genome assembly GCA_963934925.1 of uncultured bacterium. GTDB lineage: Bacteria > Planctomycetota > UBA1135 > UBA1135 > UBA1135 > JAPKEZ01. The sequence goes on from CAWWAN010000103.1 coordinate 5,896, forward strand.
GGCAGCTTTGCATCCGATGATGCAATTTGTTGATGCTAGCACCGATGTCGAACTTCTTAAGCAAAGCTACGTTAGTTGCAGCGCAAGTCAATCGGCGCATGACAAGGCATCCGCGTTAGTCGCGTTATGGGGGGCAAAAATGATTACTCTTAATCCCGAAGTGGATCGCCGCCAATACCATTTGGCTTTATCTCTAGTGAGCAACCATCTTACGGGTTTAATGGCTTGGGCAAACGAATTGTTGGTTCCGGCGCTAGGCGAAAATAGTGCCGAAGTGGTCGCGCAAATGGCCGCCA
>CAWWAN010000104.1:0-5917 GCA_963934925.1 uncultured bacterium
CGTGCGTGGCGGGGTATTGATCATGTCCGCGAGCAAGATTGTTTGGTTGACAATCAACCTGCAAAATTGCTGTTGCGTGCTGCTGACTATGATTCGGGTACGAAGTGCTGGGTGCGCAGCGATGATTCGGTATTAAACATCGTCGCAGGTTCTAAAGTTAAGACTTTAGCCTAAAGACTCATCTTACGGTATTTAGCCGAGTTCGATTCTGGCCCCTCGCCAGCGTCAAGGCGGCGTTGCTCAAGCCACTCGGCATACTCAGAGTAGTTGCCGAAGAAGAATTCGATTTCACCATCGCCCTCAAATGCCAAAATGTGAGTACAAATGCGATCTAAGAAGTAACGGTCGTGGCTCACAATCAGCATGCAACCAGCGTAATGCTCGATAGCTTCTTCAAGAACGCGAGTGGTGGGCAAGTCGAGGTCGTTGGTCGGCTCGTCGAGAATAATTAAGTTACCGCCGACACGTAGCATCTTCGCTAATTGCACGCGGTTTCGTTGACCACCAGAAAGGTTGCCAACTATTTTTTCTTGGTCAGACCCCTTGAAATTAAATCGCGAAACATAAGCGCGAGACTGAATTTCTCCTGAACCGAATGGCAAGAACTCTACACCACCAGAGATCTCTTCGTAGACAGTATTCTCATCAGACAGTTCAGAGCGACGCTGGTCAACAAAGCAGGCTTCAATAGTCGACCCTTGGGTGATTACACCAGAGTCGGCTTGCTCAAGCCCAACAATCATTTTCATCAAAGTGGTTTTCCCGGCACCGTTGGGGCCAATAACTCCAATAAGAGCACCCGGAGGCATTTCAAAACTTAGATCTTTAACGAGGATCTGCTCGCCATAAGCTTTCTTAACATTAACAAAATCGATAACCTTATTACCAAGACGCGGTCCGGAAGGAATCGCCAAGTCGATCATGTCGGGCTTGAGGCTTTGCTGTTCTTCAACTAGCTGATCGTAGCGCTTAAGCCGTGATTTAGATTTAGTGCCTTTGGCTTTAGTATTGCTTCGCACCCACTCGAGTTCCGACTTTAAACGCTTGCGACGCTTCTCGTGTTGACGGTCGCTAAGCGCTAACTCCTTTTCCTTGGCTTCGAGATAGATCGAATAGTTGCCTTTATATGGCGTAGCGCGACCCCGTTCAATTTCAAGCATCCAGTCGACAACATTGTCCAGGAAGTAACGGTCGTGAGTAATCACAATAACGAGGCCACCATAGTTAGACAAATGATGTTCTAGCCACGCAGTAGTAGCGGCATCAAGGTGGTTAGTAGGCTCGTCGAGCAGCAAGATGTCGGGCGATTCAATCAGCGTTTTACATAAAGCAACACGGCGTGCTTCGCCACCTGACAGAACACCACATTCGCGATCCATTGGAGGCAAATCGAGAGCCGTAGCGGATATCTCTAGCAAACGATCGACTTCCCACATGTTGTGCATGTCGATTTCAATTTGTAGGCGGTCGAACTCATTAGATAGTTTTTCTAGTTCATCACCGTTAGCTTCGCCCATCAAAACACAAATCTCGTTGTAACGATCAGTGATGGCATGAATATGTGCAACGGAGTCGTCGAGAACCTCTTTAACGGTTTTTTTAGCTTCGAGCACAGGCTCTTGAGAAACGTAACCAATCGACTTCCCATTCATTTGAATGCGCTGGCCGTCGAATTCGTCATCGGCACCAGCAAGTATGCGCAGCAGAGTCGTTTTGCCAGAACCGTTAGCGCCAATCATTCCGATCTTGGCACCAGCATAAAAAGACAATGTAATGTCATGCAATATCTGAGTCCGGTCATAAAACTTATTCAGATTTATAACTTGCAGAGTGAATTCTTTAGTGTTTTCCGCCATGATTGCCACATATTCTAACTAAGCTAAAACGGCAGAGGGGACTATACTTCAAAAAAAGCGTCTTCGGTTTCATTAATCTGCTTCTTGATGTCGTCTGCCTTGACGACTGGTGAATCAACGTTGCTACCCGGACAGAAATCTAGCACCTGTTTCTTATATTCAGCCTTAGAGGCCATTGCTTCCTCCCAAAATGGCCAGGTGCGGCATTGCGTTGGCTTAATGTGATGCATAGTGCACTTTTTCTCCTCTAAGAAAATACAGTGCCCGTCGACGAAGTTCAGAGAATACTTCCCATCGGCTGCGCGGCGCGCGTAGCGCTTGGTGAACGTGGCGAGGGGTAGCTGCAATTCTTTAGCCATAAGCTGACGTTCTCCCTGGTTGACATATACATAAGACGCATCCTCACGCGCACTGCAACACTTCGCGCATTGTGTGCATGAAAAAGCAACTCCGTTCTTCCACCATTTATCCATTTAGGGTATCCTTACAGTATGCAAGTTCCATTGGAGGTTATGCTCGAGCGCGACCAATTGCAACAGGTGATTAAAATAACCACTAATGTTGCAGTAGTGGGGCGTGGTCAAGACTGCGATATTCGTATCGACGATCCGCTCGCGTCGCGTCATCATTGCCGTATTGAAGTGGTTGGTGATCAAATTTTTGTAGTCGACCTAGATTCACGAAACGGCAGTTGGGTTGGAGGACAACGTGTTTTGCGTCAGCTGTTTTCGTCCAGTGATGTGCTGCGAATCGGTAGCACCACTTTGCAGTTGTATGGTGGGATTGAGCAACGCCTTGACTCGGTCGAGTCCACTCAGACTCAACGCTTGACGCGCGAGCAGCAAGTCCTTAACACTCTGATGTCGACGGTGAAGAATTTTCAATTCGAAGAGCGCATCCCGCAACTTTCGGCGATGGTCGTTGACGCTGCAGTGAGCATGTGTCGTGCTGAACGTGGCTTTATGTTTATTCTTGAAGATGGGAAAGTCTCCTATTCGATGGCGCGTAATTTCGCTCACGAAATAGTTGCTTCACCCGAAGAAAAGTTTTCGCAAACCTTAATCGAGCGCGCGGTTGATTCTGCAGTGCCGGTGATCGTAGAAGACGCTGCTGCAGAGAGTCAGTTCTCAGGGGTTGAATCTATCTCTGATCTAGGGTTGCGATCAGTGGTGGCCGTAGCTTTACGCTCTCAAGGTGATGTCCTAGGCGTGCTAGCGATTGATCATCGATTAACTCGTGGCGCATTTGGTTCTGGAGAAAGTGAAATGCTGCAGTCGCTTGCAGCAATATCGGCGTTGAATTTTGCGAACCTGCAACAGCATCAGCAATTAATTAATGTGCGCCGCCGTAATGTGATGCTGCAGAAAAAATCGGCTAGCCACACAGCAGCATCAAATCTAGAACACCTGGATACCCCGCATTTCCCTGGCATGATAGGCACTTCGGTAGTGATGCGAGAGCTTTTCGAGAACATCGAAAAGGTCATCGCTAGTGATGTGCCGGTAGTTATCGATGGCGAAAGCGGAACTGGTAAGGAGCTTGTTGCTCGTGCCTTGCATTTTCAATCTGACAACGCTGCCGCGCCCTTTGTTGTTGAAAACTGCGGCGCACTCTCCGACACTCTACTCGAGTCTGAACTGTTTGGTCATGTTAAGGGCGCGTTTACTGGGGCAACTCACGATCGCAAAGGTCGCTTCGTCGAGGCCGACGGAGGAACTATTTTCTTAGACGAAGTCGCTGAAATGTCAGAGGCGATGCAAACTCGTTTGCTGCGGGTTTTGCAAGAAGGTGAAGTGCGTCCAATTGGTTCAGATGAAGTCATCAAGATAAAAGTTAGGGTGATTGCGGCTACGCACCAAGATTTATTGCGTAACGTGAAACAGGGTTCGTTTCGCGAAGACTTGTATTACCGTTTAAAAGTCGTAGGCCTACATGTTCCTGCACTGCGCGACCGCAAGGGCGATATCCCACAATTAGTAGAGTATCTCATGCAGCAAGTTGCCGATGAAGCAGGGCGTGGCCCACGCTCGTTTTCAGAAGCTGCTCTAGTGGCGATGCAGTCTTACTCATGGCCAGGAAACATTCGCGAGTTACGCAATGAAATTCAACGCTTAAGCATGCTCGACCGTGGCGAAGTAGATGTCAAGGAGTTGTCATCTGCGGTATCGCGGGCGGAGTCCAAAGAAGGTGTCCGTTTTGACGAGCGTACCACACTGCCAGAGAGGGTCAAGGCAGTCGAAATTCAAGCTATTTTGCAAGTGCTCGAATTGGAATCAGGAAACAGAACTGCAGCAGCTCGCACATTAGGTATTTCGCGTTTTGCGTTGTTGCGTAAAATAGAGAAATACGAACTGGACATCCCAGAAGAAAAGTAATGGCTGATAACACGCAGCACCACTTGGCCGCATGTTTGCCAGAAGGCCTGGCTTTCGTGCGCACTCTAGGTACGTCGCCGTTATCAGAGGTGTTGTTGGTTCGCAATCAAAAGGGACTGTTTTTTGCGCTAAAAGTGATGCGGTCCAGTGTGGCCAAAGACGAACGCATTGTTGAGCGCTGGAATCGCGAAGCACAAACCCTTATTGAGCTTAATCATAGTCATCTAGTTCGCTGCTATGGAGCGTGCACTGTAGATGAGCGTCCAGCATTAATCCTGGAATATATTTCTGGCGGCACCTTACGCGAGCAGCTTGAAAACGGACCCATCTCGTGGGAGAAGGCATGCCGTTACGGAATTCAAATCTCACGTGCTCTGGAGTGCTTGCACCGCCATGGTGCCATCCATCGCGATGTTAAACCCCATAATGTCTTGCTGCATCCTGAGAATGGCGCAGTGTTGGCCGATTTAGGTTTGGTATTACGTGAAGAAGACCCAACTTTGACTAGTCAAGGCGCGTCATTAGGGTCTCCTGCGTATATGAGCCCTGAGCAGTCACTAAACCCGTCTGAGGTGTATGAGCAAACCGATATTTATTCGCTTGGGGCGACTTTGTATCACGCGATTACCGGTCATCCTCCGTTTGTGGGTAAGGGGGTAGGTGAAGTTATTCACCGCTTGTTGCACGAAGCGCCTGAGCCACTAGGAAATGATGTGCCGAGTTCTTTACAAAAAATTATTTCGGTTGCGATGTCTAAAGATGAAGAGCACCGTTATGACCGTGCTCGTAGCATGGGGTCTGATTTGGGTTTGGTGTTGCTGGGTGATAAACCCCGATTGCGCACCTTGCATCATGGCCAAAGATTACGCAAGCGCTGGCTTGCTACCGCCGGAATTGTGGGGGCCGCAATACTGATTTATTCGCTCGCACCAATGATGAAATCAGTGACATCTTCTCAAACCGATACAACAAGTTCAAAGGCCGCAGCTCTTGATATTAGCGACATTGATGTCGCGTCTCAGGAAAAGATAGATTACGGCAAAGCCGATGCGAATACTTCAGCTCCAGGAGTGGCCTTTGCCGAATGGATTTATAAAGACGCGTCGTTGTTTTATTGGTATGTGCAAAACCGAAAATTGCATGGAGCCGAACGCTTGTTAATCGATATTGAATCGCGCACTTGTCAAAATCCTGACGCCGACTTTAATGACAATCGAAAAAAATGGATTATAGAGGCTAAAGTGCAGATTCGTGCTGCTGCGGAAGGGTTGGCCGCTGTTGCTTTTAATCTTTTAGAACATGCTAGTGGCGATGCACAGCGCGCAGCCTCAAATAGAGTTTATGATGCCGTCGCATTCAATGATTTGGTGAATCAATTATGGCGCGCTGCAAATGTAGATATTAATCAATTGTCGATTGCTGCGGGTCATCCGGATGTCAAGGAGCGCCTAGGTATTGTCAAAGAACGCCTTGCGCAGTTACGCCAGCAATCCTGTGAGGATTTGCGTGACAAGATTATTGTCGATACACGCTCTTTGTTGTTGGCTGGCAACTTCGTTGGTGCCAACTTGCAGTTCGAGTCGCTGCCCGAAGATTTTGTCGCAAATGATTTGATCGCCGGAAGGTATGTTGAGCAAGCTAGAGTTTTGAAAAGCGTGTATGACAGGTTTAATAAATATCTTGATG
>CAWWAN010000105.1:0-5677 GCA_963934925.1 uncultured bacterium
TATTGAGAAATGCGAACTGAGCGATGTGTGGGCGCAAGCCGATATCATCAGCTTACATGCGCCGATGACTCCCGAAACTAGGCATGTGCTTAATGCAGCAAGTTTTGCACAATGCAAAAACGGTGTGCGCATCGTAAATTGCGCGCGCGGTGGTTTAATCGACGACAACTCATTGGTTGACGCCCTTGAAACAGGCAAGGTCGCAGCTGCAGCGCTCGACGTATTCGAAGTCGAGCCCCTACCTGCAGATCATGCCTTCTTGACTAATCAAAATGTAATTGTTACGCCGCACCTCGGCGCATCAACATTCGAATCTCAGGTCAAGGTAGCGACGGCAATCGCACGACAGTTTGACGCCTTCTTTAATCACGACGACATTCAATTCGCGGTTAATAAACCTGTCGTGAATGGTGAAACAGCGCCTTCTGCGTAGAGTTGTTTCTTTAGTCACTCTGAATTACAGGTGTAACTACAAACTTCTGCATCGAGCAATCGCTGCAATAATGTGTTACCGAGTGCGGCAGCTGGAGTTGTAAACCCAATTGCTTGTGACTCGCCGTCAACCAAGGCGAGGCCAGTGTGAATGAGACACCGCACAGTCACGGTGTTGCCAGGGTCGCCGGGCCATGTAAAAGTTAGGCGTAATGGGTTCTCGCACTCATCTTCAAGGAAAGTATGTTTCACGAATCCGTTGGCAATAGTTTTCGCCGATGGACCTTCCCCTGGCTTCGGACCTAATTTACGGAGCACGCTACGCCCGACAGAAGAACCCATCAGCCAGCCCATGAGCCCAAAGTAAGCCCTAACTAAGTTAGCGACAAGTTTGTTTGGAGTCAAAAGGTGCTCGTGATAATCGACATTGCAATCCAGTGAGACGACCCTTTCGTTGATTGGGGCCATCACGAAATCCGTTGCGTATTTATTTAACGCAACTACTTTAAACACACCTGGACGCATGGAATCCGGTACAGCGATTTTGTCTTCTGCTAGCTTCAAGCCTGAAGCTAAAGTTCCTCCATTTAGCCCGCCACGCATGGAATAGTAGCCGCCAAAGGACTTGATGGTGCGCCCGTCGAGCGCAATACGCTTCAAAAATTCTTGCGCGCCGAGTGAGGCCGGCACTGAATCAAAGCCGCTTGATGGAATGAGAGTGACTTCATTCGCCAAGGCGTCGGCGCCATACTTCGTGGTCATTTCTTCAATCCAATGGGACTCGCCAGTCAAGTCTGCGTAATGGCATTTATTTTTCACGCATGCAGCCACCAATTTTTCTCCGAAGCTTGCGAACGGCCCTGCGCACGACAAGACGACGCTGCAGTTTTTGGTTAATTCATCTAGCTGCGGTTCGCTAAAAGCATCTGCAATCAAAAACTCGCAATTAAACTCTGTAGCGAGAGCGGACAAACGTTTGCTATTACGGCCACTTATCGCCCAGCGAAGATTGGGCGGTGCAATATTCGATAGTTCGCGAACGGCAAGGCGCCCAGTAAAGCCCGTTGCGCCATAAATTATTAAATCAAATTGCCTAATTTCTTTCACACCCTTAGTTTAACACGTTAGGATAGGTGCATGAAATTAAACTCCATCACTTTGAGTTTTGTCGCCACTTTAGCACTATCTTCATTGATCTTTGCGCAAGACGACAACCAAGCTAAATACGATAAAAAAATAAAGGCTGGCTGGATTAAAGCAGGCGGTTGGGAATTAGATCACGGCAAAGCAATGGACGCCGCCAAATCCGAGGGCAAGTACATCTTGGCGTACTTCTCTCGTTCATATGCACCATGACCGCCTTGTGCAAGTCTTGAGAGCGGTCTGCTCTCAAGCGAAGAATTTGCAGAATGGGGTGAGAATGTTTCCCTATGGTACAACATGACAACAAAAATAGAGGGTCACCCCTCTGACGCTTTAGCGCGGAGATATGGGATACGTGGTTTCCCGACACTAATGATTCTTGATGCCTCTGGCAAAAAAGTGGCTACTCCAGCCGGGCGCAGTATTGAGGCCTTCGACAACTCGCTGAACAACCTTCGTCAACTAGATAGCTTGCGCGAGCGTGAATCAAACGGGGAAAAAGGCCTTGGTGCTTCAATCCTACTAGCCGAATTGCGCCTAGGGTCGATTGACTTCGAAGAAGGCTCAAAACGTCGTGGTAGCTTAAAGATTGTCAAAACAAGAAAATTCGATAAAGCGCAGTGGGAGTCCGATCTCGCAGAGATAGATGAGATGCTGTTTAACCTCGAGCTGGCCGACCTATTCCAGAACACTGGTCGTGATGAAGAGAGCCAAGCGGCTCTAGCTGAAGAGTTGTACGCTATGGCAAAGAACGGCAAGTTCGCAAGTGGCGATATGGCCGCTCGCTACTGGAGCGTGGTTATGGATGCCGCTAAGGAGAATAAAGATAAAAAAATCTTTGGGCAAGGTTACGGAATTCTTTACGAAATGTACAAGGACAATCCGCGCGCTAAAGAGTATCTAGCCGGCATGAAAACCGAGCTTGATGCTATGAAGTAAGAGCAATTACTTATCTTGTTAACGGGGCACCTTAACACCGTGCCTCGTCATGCAGTCAACTGCCTCGTCATATCCTGCGTCAACGTGACGCACAACACCCATTCCTGGGTCGTTAGTAAGTAATGCTTCAATGCGCTTGTCGGTTTCTAGGGTGCCATCGCAACAAATGACCTGGCCAGAGTGTTGCGAGTAACCGATACCCACTCCACCGCCGTGGTGCATGCTCACCCAACTTGCTCCACTTGCAACAGCGAGCATACCATTAAGTAACGGCCAATCAGCGATGGCGTCTGAGCCATCTTTCATAGCTTCGGTTTCGCGGTTAGGACTTGCAACCGAACCACAATCTAAATGATCGCGGCCAAGCACGATGGGGGCTGATAGTTCGCCATCGCGGACCATTCGATTAAATTCGAGTCCAGCAACGTGACGTTCGCCATAACCCAACCAACAAATACGGCTTGGCAACCCTTGGAAGGCGACACGTTCGCGCGCCATCTTTAACCAACGATGCAAGTGTGCTTTCTCTGGGAACAAGCGCATCAGCGCAGCATCGGTTTTATAAATATCTTCTGGGTCGCCACTAAGAGCTGCCCAACGGAACGGCCCTTGCCCTTCGCAGAATAGTGGGCGAATATAAGCCGGCACGAAACCGGGAAAGTCAAACGCATTTTCGACACCTGCTTCTTCTTTAGCGAAAGCCCGCAAGTTGTTGCCATAGTCAAAAGTTTCGGCACCGCGTTTTTGCAGCTCTAACATTTGCTCAACATGGCGACCCATCGTTCGGAACGACTGCTTTTGATATTCGCCGGCATCACTGACACGCAATGCCTCAGCGTCGGCAAGTGACATGCCGTCTGGAACATAACCACCAAGGGGATCATGCGCTGAAGTTTGATCCGTCAAAATGTCAGGAGTAATCTCGCGATCGATTAATGCTTGCAACAACTCGGTGGCGTTACAACAAACACCAATACTTACGGCCTCGCCGTTTGCCTTAGCTTCTAAAGCGCGGGCAATCGCTGCATCAATACTCTCGGCGCATTCGTCGAGGTAACGGGTGCGCAATCTCATATCGATGCGCGCCTGCTCTACATCCGCAATCAAACACGTACCTTCGTTCATCGTAACTGCCAAAGGCTGCGCGCCACCCATGCCACCAAGCCCAGCGGTAACCGTCAAAGTGCCTTTCAAAGAATCGAGGCCGCGCTGTTTTGCAAGCGCCACCAACGTTTCGTAAGTGCCTTGCAAAATACCTTGGGTGCCAATGTATATCCATGAACCTGCGGTCATCTGACCGTACATCATTAATCCTTTATCTTCAAGATCGCGGAAGGTCTCCCAGTTGGCCCACTTGCCTACTAGGTTTGAATTTGCGATCAACACCTTTGGAGCGTGCGCGTGCGTTCTAAAAACTGCCACGGGTTTACCGCTTTGCACCAACATCGTCTCATCAATTTCTAACTCTTGCAAAGTCTTTACTATAGCTTCGGCTGCTGGCCAGTTGCGGGCAGCTTTGCCTGTCCCACCGTAAACCACTAAATCTTCCGGTCGCTCGGCGACTTCTGCATCGAGGTTGTTCAAAAACATGCGCAGCGCGGCTTCAGCGTGCCAATCCTTGCAGTAAAGCTTAGTTCCGGTCGGAGCTTTTTGCGCTCCAGGAGAAATTGTTAGGCGCTTATGGGGTATCATGGTGTAATATTGTAAAACCACCAATATGATTTGGGGGTTGAATAGCCATGCTCATTTCGCTGCTCCTCTCAGCCTTAGCCGCCCCCCAACAGGACGGCTTGATTCTTGTTGGCCCTAGCTCAAGCACCGATACCTTCTTGCTAGACAACAACGGTGTAGAATCTCACACTTGGACTGCATCAACATATCAACCTGGCCAAGCTAGTTATCTGACTGAGTCCGGGCATCTTATTCGCACGGTACGCGTTTCAGGATTAGCCGCTTCGGGGATTGGCGGCTCTGGTGGCGGAGTCGAGATTTACAATTACGACGACGTACTGATTAGCGATTTCTTTTATGCGACTAACGACCATCTACTGCATCACGATATTGCCGTAATGCCTAACGGCAATATCCTTATGATTGCATGGGAGAGAATTCTTGATATTGACGTAATTGCCGCCGGACGCGACGCCGGAATAACCGGTCCATTCATGTGGTCTGAGTCTATTCTTGAAGTCGACATGACAACGGGCAGCATCGTTTGGCAATGGCACGCAATCGACCACATGGTGCAAGACCGAGATGCGAGCAAGCCGAACTATGGGGTCATTGCCGACAACCAAACTCGCCTCGATATAAATCAGCCAACCAACCGCCCAGGCATGAATGATTGGCTGCACTTCAACGCTATTGATTACAATGCCCACCTCGATCAAATTGCTATAAGTAGCCGCGTACTCAGCGAAATTTTTATCATCGATCACAACACTACAACCGCACAAGCCGCAGGTGTTGACGGAGATTTTTTATATCGCTGGGGTAATCCAGAAAACTACGACCGCGGCACCCCTGCCGATCGCAGGCTTCAAGGTCAGCACGACATCCAGTGGGTCGCCGACGACTGCCCGGGCGCTGGCAACTTAATTGTTTTCAATAATGGTAGTCCCGGACCGTCAGCAGCATCAACAATTGATGAGTTCACGCCGCCGCTAGATCCGGCAACTGGTACCTACGCAATCGGTTTAACTGGGGCATATGGGCCAACATCTCTTGCATGGACCTATGACCCAACGCCGTCCTTTTTTGGCAGCCACACTTCAGGATGCCAGCGCCAGCCGAATGGTAACACCTTGATTTGTAACGGTCCTGCCGGAGAATTGTTCGAAGTCGACCCTGCCGGGAATACCGTCTTTAACTGGGCTTACTCCACCCCCTTAAATCCTGGTATTTTCAAAGTCCGCCGCTATCAAACCTCTTTGTTCCAAGATGAAAACATTTTTCATGCCAACACTGGGGGCACCGTTGATTTCGACCTCGCCGCTGGCAGCATGAATGCCGGTCGCCGCTACGTGATGGTTGGCACGATGGCAGGAACTTCTCCTGGAACAACTATCGGTGGGCTGAATATCCCGATTAATGCTGATGCCTTTACGAGCATCACTCGATCTGCGGCTTACTCTAGTTTTTTTCTAGACTTCCAGGGTAATCT
>CAWWAN010000106.1:0-5616 GCA_963934925.1 uncultured bacterium
AGCTGTCCCTCGGTTTCTTCAACCGCCATGCGCATCGAGTGCACTTCTATATCTGCGAAGTTCTGCTGCAATTTTTTTAGCAACAAACGGCCGACGTAGGCTGCAAGGTTTTCAGCCGAAGTATTGTTCACGGGCAAGACAATAATATCTGTGCTAGGTGCTGCGTAGTAGCGTTCCCGATAATTGATTTCGACAACTCCATCGTCGCGAGTGCTGTGAGTAAGCTCAAGGTGCTCTCCTGGGATTAGCCAACGTTCGTCTAAAGAATCGACAATTTCGCGAATGAGTGGCTTAACCTGAGTGAAGTCAATCACTAACCCAAACTGCGATAAGCTGCCAGATACTTCGCAGAACACTCGGTAGTTATGGCCATGTAAGCGTTCGGCGCTACCATCGGGGAATATCAAAAAGTGTGCCGCCGAGAACTTTAAATATTCCTTTTTTATTTCTATTGCCCAGCGTTCCATTTTAAATTTGAATATCGGCTAGAGAGAAGACTGGGCCCTGGCTGCATGTCGTCGCGTAAGGCCAATCAGAAAATTTCCCCTCGACGCTAGTAGGCACTGGGCAAGAATTGCAAACTCCGAAGCCGCATCCCATATAAGTTTCTAGACTCAAAAATGCTGTGAGATTACGTAAACGAGCGAAATCGGCAAAGGCATGCAACAAACCCTCGGGGCCACATGCTACAAATATGGACTTGCTTGAAATACGTTTTTTATCTAGCTCGACTGCAAGACAGGCAATGACGTTGCCTTTGAACCCCTGACTACCATCGTCCGTGGAGTAATGAGTAGGAATACTTAACTCATCGAATGACTTATGGTCAAATAAATGTTGCTGCGTACGTCCGCCAAAAAACATGTGGGTGTTTTCTGATGCGCCAAGCGCGATACGCTGTTGAGCATACATTAGAAACGGTGCGCTACCAACACCTCCAGCAACCATGACTACGTCTTGATCGGCGGCAGCGACATCGAAACCATTACCCAGCGGCAATAAACAGCGTAGCATGGTGCCAATGGGTGCTTCGACTAAGGCCGCTGTGCCCTTCCCCATTTTTTGGACAAGAAAAGTAAATATATTGGGCTCAGGCCGATCATAAACGGAAAACGGGCGCGCAATAACTGTTGGCGAATTTTCGGATAGCGACAACATCGCGAATTGCCCGGGACGCAAACCATCAGCGATGCCGTTGATTTCGACGTCAATAACCCAAGCCTGCTCTCCAACTTCACGGCTGGCGACGATGGGTGCTAAAACGATTTGGGAGCTATCTAAGGCTGATGCCATGGCCTAATTGTAGCCTCGCGCAGGATTACAATGTAGCTGTGGTTTATTCCGACAATCCGACAATCGCAAGTGGAGTAGTGCTTTACTCAACAAACGCTAATGGGCGCACTTTTTTGCTATTGCAAAGTGCCCGCCACCAAACATGGGGGTTCGCCAAAGGCCATGTGGATGGCGACGAAACATTGTTAGAGTGTGCCCTACGCGAGGTGTCCGAAGAGACGGGGTATAGATTGTCGAGCGGAGATGTATTCGATATTTTCAATGATTGCTCAACGTATACGCTGCCTAAAAGCGGCGAGCTGAAGCGTACCGTAATGTTCGTCACGCGTAATCCGGTCGTGGCGAACGAGCTACAAGTATCTGGTGAGCATCAGCAATCAAAGTGGTGTAGCCTCAGCGAAGCGCTTGAATTACTCGAACATCAGCAATCAAAGATTTGTCTGCTACGCGCTGCCGATTGGCTGCAAGGCAACTGATGGAGACCTCTGAGGCAAATAACATTCTTAATGAAGTGGATAAGGATGGCGAGTCTTGGCCGCAACATTGCCGCCAAGTGGCACGTGTATCTCGCTGTTTGGCCGATGCCCTAAACCATTGCGGCGCCGATATCGATGCCGAATTATGCGAGCGCCAGGGCCTGTTGCACGACATCGGGCGCAGCAAGACTCACGGACCCCTACATGGTTGGACCGGATTTACCATGCTCCGAGGTCTCGGCCATGCCGCCGAAGCGCGTGGGTGCCTTGCTCACTGGACTAAGGGTCGCCGCCAGGAAGAATTAGAGGTAGTGCAGATGTGGAAGCCGTCTTTCGTGGCGCGGGTGTACGAGGTATTCGAGCAACGACCATGGGATATTTACGATTCGGTGGTTAGCGCGGCCGATTCTTCGGTGCGTCACACCGAGATTGTCTCGATAGAGGATCGCCATCAAGATTTATTCAATCGCTACGGCGATTCCGTTTGGATGCGCCGCGCGGCCGAACTTGCGCATATTCACGCCACTGAGTTGGGCGATATATTAAAATCTCCGGTCGCAGAGCTGATAAGTCCTCTCTACGGCACCGAATAATGACTACCACCCCGCCACTTCACGGCCTCGACGCCTTCGCCTTGCCCATTCGTCAAGCAGTTTGCGCTGCTATCGATATGGATCTCGCTTTGATTTCGCTCGAGCGACCACGGCAAGAAGAGTTGGGAGAATTCGCCTTGCCATGTTTCCGTTTCGCGAAGCAGGCGCAAATGGCGCCACCTGCTTTGGCAGCGAAATTGGCTGACGCATTGAGTATCGAAAACGTTAGCTGTGAGGCTGTTGGTCCGTTCTTGAATTTCAAAATTGACGCAAATGCATTGGCGCAGACTATTATCACTTCGGCGCAGAGCAGCACTTATGCTGGCGGCGATGAGGGGCTAACCACTCTAGTTGAATTCTCGTCACCAAATATTGCAAAGCCGATGCACGTCGGGCATATGCGTACCACGGTAATTGGCGCAGCCCTGAGCCGTATTTTTACCCATCTTGGCCACGATGTAAAACGAATAAACCACCTCGGCGACTGGGGGTCACAGTTTGGCAAATTAGTTGCCGCATGGCAACGTTGGGGTAGCGAAGAAGCATTAAGCGCGACGCCTATTGCGCACCTGCTCGAATTGTATGTGCGTTACCACCAGGAAGAAAAGGATGACGAAACTCTAGCGGCTGATGCAAAGCAGTCTTTCCAAGAACTCGAGTCGGGCGAAGAAAATCAAACACGCGCAACCTGGAGGAAATTCACCGAGATTTCATTGGTCGAATTCAATAGGGTTTACGCACGCTTTGGCATCGAGTTTGATTACTTACGCGGCGAGTCTTGGTACGAAGGCCAACTCGACGACATGATTACTTGGCTAGACGAATGCGGCGTAACGGAATTATCTGATGGTGCAACTATCGTCAACCTTGAAGAGCAAGGCATTAAGACCCCAAGCTTGGTCAAGACTGCGCACGGTACAACTCTATACGCCACTCGCGACTTAGCAGCCGCTAAATCGCGTTGGGAAGAATTCGCTTTTGACCAATCGTTGTATGTCGTTGGCGCCGAACAAACCCTGCATTTCCAACAATTAAAGGCCGTACTGTCCCGTTGCGGGGTCGAGTGGGAACAACGTATGGAGCACATCCCTTTTGGTTTGATTCGCCTTACTGAGGGGAAATTATCTACACGCGAAGGACGCGTTATTGCCCTCGGCGACGTACTCGATCGCTCGGTTGAACTTGCCGCGAAATCAATCGAAGAGAAAAATCCTGAGCTACCAAACAAAGAATTGGTCGCCGAGCAAATTGGTTTAGGCGCGATTGTGTTTCACGATCTCAAGCACCAGCGTCAAAAAGATGTGGTGTTCGACTGGAAGGAAGTCTTATCTTTCGAGGGCGACACTGGCCCTTACCTGCAATACACTCATACCAGGTGCTGCTCGATTTTACGACGCGCTGAAAAAGATGTGCCCAGCATCAACGACATCGATTTTTCAATATTAGAAGGTGGGCGCGAACTTTGGGTTGCCATCGGACGCCTACCGCAAGCCGTCCGCGAAGCTGCTATTAAACGCGAACCGATGTTGATTGCAAACGCGTTGTTGAAAATAGCTGCAGCAGGAAATGGTTTTTATCGTGATAATCAAGTGCTGGGCACGGGCGATGATGACTTGGAAAAAGCCCGCCTAGTAGCGATTGATACGTTGCGTAAAACATTGGCCCTTGGTATGCGCTTGCTTGGCGTACCTACTCCGCACGAGATGTAATATGGCTATCGATTTAAAAGATTTTGTGCGCGACATTCCGGATTATCCCACTCCAGGGATTATCTTCAAAGATATCACGCCATTACTACAAAATGCCGAAGCCTTGCGACAATCCATTGCTGAAATGGTGGCTATCACTAAGCAGTACGATATTACGCATATTGCAGGTATCGAATCACGCGGCTTCATTTTCGGCACTGCCCTTGCCGCCGAGCTGGGTTTAGGATTTTTGCCCATCCGCAAGCCCGGGAAACTGCCCTCAAAGACTTTCGCCGAAGCTTACGATCTAGAATATGGCAGTGATAAGCTCGAAATTCACGTCGATGCCTCTGCAGCTGGCGAGAGGGTTCTATTAATCGACGATTTGATAGCGACTGGGGGCACCGCCGAAGCCGCAGTAAAGCTGATACGCCATACTGGCGCAGAAGTTATGGCGTGTTGCGTGCTCATCGAGCTCGAATTCCTGAATGGCGGCGAAAAAATGCACGGAGTACCGCTGCATTCGCTTATTAAAGTTAGTTGAGCTAGGTGTAGCGACCAGGCTCTGCCTACAATAAACTTTGACTATGGCTGATGCCACCACCGACCCTGCAGGCGCCCCACAAGTTTCTACCGAAGAACTTTGGGTGGAGTTGAAACGTACCAATGATGAAGAGATTCGTCATGAGATCGTCCGTCGTCACCAACCATTGGTGCGCTACCTCGCCGAGCACATGGCGCGAAAATTGCCACGCTCGGTTGACGCCGACGATTTGGCACAAGAAGGTTCATTCGGGCTAATGGACGCTATCAATAAATTTGATCCTGATCGCGGTATTAAATTCAAGACCTATTGTTCTACACGAATTCGTGGAGCGATTCTCGATTCGTTACGTGCGCAAGATTGGGTGCCGCGCTTAACTCGACAACGAGCGGTGAAGATACAAAAATTCACTGCTGATTTCGTAGAAGAAAACGGGCGCGAACCATCACTAGAAGAGATCTCAGAAGCTCTTGATATCCCGTTGAAGGCTGTTAAAAACGCGCAACCATTGGCGATGAATCAAGCATCCGATCGCCGCCCGCAGCCTAATGAAGATTACGATAACAGCCTCGATAGCATTAGCGAATCGCAAGAAGATAACCCCTTCGATTCGGCGAACAAGAAGGATTTAGTGGCAGTTATTACCGATGAACTTGGCGAAAAAGAGCGTTCCATTCTGCAGATGTATTACATTCAGGGCTTGACTTTGCGCGAGATCGGCAGCGCGTTATCAATTACTGAATCGCGTGTTTGTCAAATTCACTCTAACGTGATCAAACGCCTGCGCACTAAGCTCAAAGGCGATGCCGACAAGTTCTCAGCTTAAGCGATTGATTGCTAAACTGCCTGCGCGACGTTTGTTCGCGCGCGACATCGAGATTGTTGAGCAATGTAATTCAACCAACGACGAAGTAAAACGGCGCATTGCTGACGGCGAAAACATGGGCAATACTTTATTGGTAGCTCGCCATCAACAATCTGGGCGCGGTCGCTCAGCACGAGATTGGTGGTCCGGCGACGCA
>CAWWAN010000107.1:0-5522 GCA_963934925.1 uncultured bacterium
TCGGTGAGCTGCAAATCTTCCGACGTTAGCTTCGGTAACTCTTGACGTAACTCTGCCATTACCACAGATTTCACACGGTCAGCATAGTGCTCTTTCAAGCCATCCATAACGATTTTATGTGCTGCGCCCGGGATAATTCGATAGGCTACTGACAATTCGAAAGTAACCACGTTGTTGTCAGTAGTACGAATTTCTAGCGGCTTAGCCCATGTAGAAATCGAATTACTTGAGTAACTATTTGATTGGCCGCTCGTGAAGTGCAAGAAGTGAGTACGGGTCGGTAAGTAGTGCCATTTGTGGTAGCCGCTAATGCCAAGACGGAAGCCCGTCGGAAAGTCATCTTCAAGGATGCCTCCGCCCCACTGATTCTGCTTTACGCCTACTGTAGCTGGCGGAACTCTTTTGAACAACAGCGCGGTAACAAGCGGTGCTACCACTAAAAGAACTATTAATGTAATGAGAGTACGCTTCACTTTTGACCTCCTGGTATTAGTTGCAGCCCAGAATGTTCAAGGCGCGTCGGCGCAGGATCGCGACGATAAGGGATGATGGTAAATTTAATCGAACTGAATTTTTGTGCAAGTTTTTCGCGAACTAATATGTCGCCCTGCAAAGCAAGCGCCTCTACCTGAGCACGCAAACCTTCGGCCTGTTTCTCTGCCTGCACCTTCAGACCTTCGGCCTCTTGCTTATTAGCAAGCTCCAGAGCAAGGCCAGCTGCGGAATCTTGAATTTTTTGCGCGTCGGCATTTTTGGTTAACTTAACAGCTTCTTTAGTAGCAGTAATACGGTCAGCCTCGAGAGTACCTAGCAGCAGCTCGTATTCCGTCGCTTTATCGCGTTCGATGTTGGCAAGACGGCGTTCGCGCTCGCGAGTTAACTGAATAGCTTGAGCCTTGAGTTTTTCCACTTCCTGGTTTGCTACTTTACGATCTTCAATCGCCTTTTCGTAGCGCGATTCGAACTGTGGCTTGGGAGTAATGATTTGCATAATAATCACTCCGTGCTCAGCGAGCATTTCGTTGAGACGATTTTCAGATGAAGCCGTCGCAGTGTTGTAGTTGGATGGGTCAGCTACTTCTTCTGCAGAAAAACGACCGAACTCGTCGCGCAGTACAGAACGCGCGTATGACTTCACCCAGTTACTTTTGAAAGATGTTCCTGAACCGGAGTCGGCAAGAATAATGCCCGCCTTCATTGGGTCAATACGGTATTGGATTTCTAGGGTTTCGAACCAGAAGTTAGAGCCGTCATTAGCACGCACCGTCAGCTTCGACACGTGATTAGAATCAACATCGCGATCGCCTTCCATTATGAATTTATTAGGAGACTTATCAAACAAAAATGCTTGAGCAGCAAACGGCATAAAGATTTTAAAGCCCGGTGTGTTATACACTTCGACATTGCCAGTGATGTAGTTAACGACAACGCAGGCTTGCGAGTCGTCTACTTCGATGATGCCACCTTTACCGCTAATGAAAGCCGCCATTAAGAAGAAGAAGACAACAAAGACAGCGCCGGCAACGACCAAGCGCCTCTTTATCTTAGGATTCAATGGCCCCCCCGGGGATACCGGCGGCGGAGTGCCAAAATTGGGAAATTCTGATGAAGAGTTCATGCGCCTATCATAACATATGCGCATGGTCGCTTCTGTGCCCCGCTTCGCCTCACTCGCCAAAATCATCTTTATCAGTAGCTGTGTCACGGCCAGCTGCACGTTGTTGGGAATGGTCTATGACAGCTTCGCGATATTCACCCACTTCATTTGCTATTTCCTGGGATACTCTACAGCGATAGCTGTTTTAACATTCACCACGTTTTTCGCCAGGCGCGTGTGGTCGCCATCCAAATGGCGTAAAGGGGCGGTGTTTGTGGTGTTCGTGCAGGCTCTAGTGCCACTCAGCCTGCTGATACCGAACCGCAGTGTCGAGCTCAATAATCCGGAAAAGCTCTCCGTAACGTGGATGAACCTGCACTATGAAACGGCAGCAGTCAATGAACTAGTGCAGATTGTTAAAAAGCGACCTTCGGATATCGTAGTGGTGGCCGAAGCGAGAACCCAGCAGTTGGCAGAGGCCTTTAGTGACTACCCTTTCTCTAGAGAAGTAACCAGCGCTTCCTTGCATGTCTTCTCCAAATTCCCCTTGTCGAAGGTGACGTCCGCAAGCAATGATAACGACCGCGATTTTCTAGTGGTAGAAGTAAGAGTAAAGCGTCGGAAGTTCACTTTACTAGCAGCTCACGTCAGGTGGCCCATCTACAGTGAACACGCAAAGACTTTGGCTAATGCCGCACAATGGGCAACACGCAGTGAAAACGCAATAGTTCTTGGTGACTTGAATTCAACACCGTGGGCTGCGCCCTTTCGGAGAATGTTGCGCGATGGCGATTTAAAGCATTCGCGTCAAGGGTATGGCTGGCTAAATTCATGGCACATCGATATCGACAAACATTTCGGACTACCGATTGATCACATCACGTACCGAGGGCAAATCAATAATACAAACTTCGAGTTGATAGAAACGGAGCACTCTGATCACAGCGCGATTCGCGGCGAGTATGTCTTAGCTGGCAAACTCACCCGCAAACCGCGCGATTAACGGTTCGTTGCCCTCGGCTGGCGGCATATCAACAAACTGCAAACCACTAAATGAGCGGTACCAAGTCATTTGGCGGCGAATCAGAACATTCGTCTGGCTGATGCACTTTTCAAGCGCCGAGGGTAAATCGCGTTCGCCAGCGAGATGCTCTAGAAGCTGCTTGTAGCCGATTGCCTTGGACGAAGTCTTGCCGAAGCCACCGCCATCAAGAATACCTTGAATCTCGTTGAGTAAACCTCCCTCGAACATTTCCTTGAAACGCGTACGTACACGTTGGTGCAGTATCTCTCGCGGCCAGTCTAGAACCCAGGCACATTCATCGACATGATTGCTAGGATTCCATTGCTGCTGCCAGTCGGTCAAGCTACGACCTGTCGAATGCCATGTTTCGAGGGCGCGTAACAAGCGCCGATGGTCATTCGGATGAATGCGTCCGAAAGCATTGGGGTCGACTTTTTGCAATTCATTACGCAGCACCATAACGCCCTCGTCTTGCAAGCGCTGCGCAAGCTCGTCCCGTAACTGCGCGCTTACTTCGGGCAAATCTATCAAACCAAAAGCCAAGGCCTTAAACCACATCGTGGTTCCACCGACATACAAAGCGTTTTTACCTTGTTCGCGCAACTGGCGTTCTACTTCCTGAGTCAATCTGATGTATTGAGCGACTGAGAACTCGTTATTAGCATCGACGACATCAATTAAATGGTGTGGAACCTGCGCCATCTCTGCGGTACTCGGCTTCGCCGTGCCCATGTCCATGCCACGATAAACCAGCATCGAATCCAGAGAAATGATTTCGGCATTCATCAACGGTGCTAACCTCAAAGCGATTTCCGTTTTCCCCGAGGCCGTTGGCCCGAGTAAGAATGCGCGCTTCATTATTTATCCTTCGGGGTCAGCACCGCAACCGCGCGCTTTGAGTCATCGAACAAATTCTCTGCAGCAGCCTGAATGTCGGCAAGACTGATTGCTTGTAGCTCATCGAGCGCAGAAAATACTTCATTCCCGGCCAACATACTAGACAACACCGAAGAAGCCACCGCTGAGGGTGTCTGCAAACCCGAGACGATACCGCCCCATGCCGCTTTGCGCAGTCGCTCAAAGTCAGAGGCCTTGATCTTATCAGCGATGAATTTGTCACATGCTTGAGTAATGTCATCAACGAAATTTTGCGGCTTATCGCAAATCCCCGACATAATCACATGACCCCACGTTTCATCTGCCGACCAATAAGCACTAAAGCTATCATCGATTATTTCGGTCGCATATAGTTCTTGACGCAATTCCGATGATTTGCCGAACATCAGGTCAAGCAACAATGACGCGACGATGCGCTGGCGCAATCGCAATTGCCCATCTGCTTCGACCTCACTTTGAGCGTAGCCAATAAAGACATAAGGGCGCGTCACCGCAAATTCTTCTTCGACATAACCCGCCAACCGCGCGCTGGTAGCATCATCTGACGATCGCTCGGCAATAGCGGTATCGTCCGTGCGCAATAACGGCTCGAGCTTTTGCTTCATTTCTTCGACATCGAAGTCTCCGGCAATGGCCAAGCGCAGTGCTTGAGGGACATAGAAACCGTCGTAACAGCGCTGCAAATCTGTTGCGTTAATGCGTGCAACATCCTCAAGAGTACCGCCCGGTCCCACGCGCATGGAATGCGATTTATACATCGCCTCGTGCAACAGAAATGTACCTCGGTACCCTGGGCTGTCTTGATACATCCGCACTTCTTGCTCGATGATGCCGCGCTCTTTATCAACGCGTTCTTCAGTAATCAGCGGGTCTTGCACAAAGTCGAGCAGGACCTCTAAGCACTCGTCGAAATGGGCAGCCGTCGAAAAGTAATAAGTGGTTTGGCAAAAAGACGTACCGCCATTAAAGTTGGCACCCAAACGATTGAATCTATCAAAAACTTTCTCTTCGCGCCCTTCGAACAACTTGTGTTCTAAATAATGCGCGGAGCCCGTAGGGACTTGATGGTCGTCGCCGTTGGGCATAACGAAACGCAAGTCGTTGCCGCCAAAACGTAAACCGAAGTGCGCCGCGGTCGTGTGAAATCCTGGAGTCGGAATGAGAGCAATTTGAATGCCGTTAGCCGTTTCTAGCAAATGGACCGTCTCTTCCAATTGCGGATGCTTAATGGTGCGGGTAGTTTTCATTATTCAGCAGCGGACAAGAGGTAAACGAGGTCTGCCTGCCATCCGGTGGCTGCCTGTTGAATTTGGTCGGCTGTCAACCGCTGGCAAGCCTCAGCGCGAATGGCCGGTGTTGCGTCAAGACCGAGAACGTGATTGCCATGATAGAACGAAGCCATCGCGCCTGGAGAGTCGGCGAGTGCTGCCAAACCGTTTAAGCGATTAGCTTGCGACAGCTCAATCTCATGAGCGGTAGGACCTTCGGTTGCCAGCAAATCGATTTGCTTGAACACTTCTGCCTCTACCTCTGCTGCCGAGCTAGCGTCAATGCCAGCACTTACAGAGAGGATGTGCTTGCGCCCATGCATCTGCGAGTAAATACCGTAAGCCAACGATTTTTCTTCACGCACTTTTTGGAATAGACGTCCGTGCGAGCCTCCGCCCAAAATGGAACATGCGGCGATGAGTGCTTCGCGGTCGGTAATCTCTTGAGGAAGATGCAAGCGTAAACCAATGTGTAGCTTGGCTTGTTCCATTTCTAGATGCTCGTTCACATGACGCAATGCGCTAGGAAATTTAATGGATGGCTCAGCCAGTGCAATGACATCGCGTTGCATATCAAAGCGTTGCGCCGCCCAATGCCTAACTTTATCTACATTCGTTGACCCCGAGCAAATAATGGTTACTTCTGCTCGCTGAATGATTTCGAGGCGCGCGTCTTCAAGCTGCTGCGCTGTTACTGCGGCAACGGCTTCGGAGCTTTCCCATGACAACTTGCCGT
>CAWWAN010000108.1:0-5395 GCA_963934925.1 uncultured bacterium
CTCTAGAAGTTGAAGGTCAGCAGGGCGCGGTATGGATTGTTGAAATTGACGCGCGCATTCGTTGTGTCGGTGTTATACAGGGCGAGAAACACTTGCCAGTCCATCAAATAGATTACAATGCGACGCGTTTCTTGGTTCTTCCTCGGGGCTGGGAGCAGTTCTCGGACAAACCATTAGAGGCGCTTGAACAGGTATTAGGCGTCTCGGCTAAGGAAGCCGATTATCACGTAATAGTGTGCTGCGCGCTGCTTAAATCAGAGCAGCGTAATGCAGGAGTACAGCTCTTAATAGACAAGTTGCGGGCTGTGGCAGATCCGCACCGTGCTTTAAGTATTACTCAGGCCCTGAATTGGCTAACGGGCCAAGACCTCGGAAGTTTGCCCCATGTTTGGCTCGAATGGGCTGACCAGTTCAATTTATAATAGTAACCATGCAACTGCAGAACCTTGTGCAACGTTTTACCAGCGATATCGTTGGTGAAGAACAATTCGAAAAGATGCTTGTTAAGTCGGCGGCTGACAACACGCGGTTGCGTGTTAAGTTTGGCATCGACCCTACCTTTACGGATGTCCATTTGGGGCACTCGGTACCCATACGCTTGCTGCGTGCTTTCCAAGATCACGGGCACTTGCCAGTACTGATCATTGGCGATGGTACCGCGCGTTTAGGCGACCCAACCGGTCGCAACGAACAGCGTCCAGCTTTAACGGTTGAAGATGTCGCCCGCAACTCTGCAACTTACCTTGACCAAATAGGTACGATCTTAGATTTAGATCCAGCCAAATGTGAGGTTCGCCACAATAGCGAATGGTTTGGCGATATGAATTTCTTTGATGCTTTGAAGCTTGCCTCACAAAGTACTGCTGCACGCTTACTAGAGCGCGACGATTTTAAGAAACGTATGCAACAAAACCAGGCGGTCCATTTGCATGAAATGATGTACCCTTTAATGCAAGGTTACGATTCGGTGATGGTGGAGTCCGATGTTGAGCTTGGTGGCAATGATCAGTTGTTCAACTTACACATGGGTCGGCAAATGCAAGAGCGCGCGGGTCAGCGTCCGCAGATATGCATGACTACACCGTTGCTGCTTGGCACGGATGGCCGCAAGATGTCGAAGACATACGGCAATCACGTTGGACTTAATGCTGGTGCTAACGATATGTACGGCAAGATCATGAGCCTCTCGGATGACGGAATGCCGCTGTGGTTTCAGCTGGCTACCACCATGTCAGACGACGAAATATCGCAGTGCCTTGCCGGGCACCCACGTCAGGCTAAAGATGCTTTGGCACGTAATATTACTTCGCAAATACATGGCGACGATGCGGCGAATGCTGCGGCTGAAGTTTTCGTTCAGCAGTTCGTTAAGAATGAGATTCCTGATGAAATAAACGAATGCATCGTCGGCGAGTCGGCGATGAAATTAGCTTCTTTGCTTAAAGAGGCGGGGCTTGTAGCTTCAACGTCTGAGGCGCGCCGCTTGCTTAAAGATGGCGCTATCAAGGTAGATTCAGAGCCGCAATCCGACCCTAATTTGTTAGTTGAATTGAGCGCGACTGATGCGGTGTTGCTGCAAATCGGCAAGCGCCGCCTGATGAACGTTCGCTGCGCGAGTCGCTAGTAGCTAATTCGCGGTAAGTCGGCTAATCGAATGGCCATGACGTCAAATTCGTTAGCGTCATCGGTAGCTGCCGTAGCGTAACCTAAGGATCCTAGCACGGCATCCTCTTCGGCGCTTAGTGAATCGATTAAACAGTCCGCTGCTGGCGAGTGTTTGACCTCGTCTAAATATTGCTGGTGCTCGTCGAAAGCACTGGCATATAGTTTTAGGGCCTCTGTGTAACGAGGATCGTTTGGAGTCAAAGGTGAGGTCTCGCGCGGATCACTGGTGCGGTCGAACACGAAGTAGGGGCTATTCGTGGATCTTCGAAGTAAAGGCGTGACAGCAGTGAGCTCGTCGCTACTGTCGGCTTGATTGTATTTGAAAGAGCGCAATACCGCAAAGCGCGAGTTGCGCCAGCCATCTGCGATGTTAAGTGAGCGGGAGCGACGCGTTGCACCAGAGAAAATGTTTTGGAATGCACTGCGGCTTATGGTGTCGCCGTTGATGTCGGCGGACAAGCTTTCGCCTTCGGCACCGAGTAGCGATTTGTTGGCTGCGAGATCAAGTAGAGTCGGAGCTACATCGTAAATACGACTGACATTGCTGATGCGCGAACCTGCAGTAGGCATGTTTGGCGCGCGAAGAACCATTGGGATCCGCACTTGCTCGGCAAACAAAGTCGAACGGTGACCAATACTGTTGTGTTCAAAAAACTCGTCGCCGTGATCGGCAACGACCATAATAATGGTATTGTTCCAGACGCCCTTTTCTTTCAATTTATTTATTAGCTTTCCAATATGGTGATCCACCCAATTGATTTCGGCATCATAATTAGCGATGACATGATTTAAGTCACGCTCAGGAATATGACGTTCATACGGCGGAGATAAATCCATTACTCGCGAGTCAAAATACCAATTGCTGCCATCGAAGTCGCCGCTGTAGCTTGGGTCAAATAATTCAGCTAGTTGTGTATTTATGGACTGCGGTATGTGATCGTAGTGTGCGTCGAAATAGTGCACAAACAAAAAGAAGGGCTCGTCATCAGATTGGTCAATGAAGCCTTCCGCTAGTGCGTTAATCTTTGGCGAAGTGATGTCCCAGTGTGACATGCGGTCGCGTAGCTGCGCAATCATTTGCTTATCCATAGGCTCACGTCCTTGCGCTTTGCGCTTGGCGTTGTCGTCGATGACCATTTTTATGAAGTCGTCATTAGAAATCATTCCGGATTGGTAGTTGTCAAAGCCCGCGTTGAAGCCGTATTTCCCGGACAGGTATGGGCCGGAATAGTAACCCGCAGTCGCGTAGCCTGCTGCTGAAAACTCTTGCGCTAAAGTGCGATGTTGTGGGTCGCGGTGAAAACGGTCAGTCAGCACTCCGTGTGCTAGGTCGGATCGTCCGGTCATCAATGACATGTGCGCAGGTAATGTCCAAGAAGTGGTCGTAAACGCATCGTCAAAAACCACACCTTCTTGGGCCAATGCATCAATGTGTGGACTTATCGCGACTTCGGGTGCATAACGCGGACGGTGCCCGTAAATGCCTAAATGATCGCGGCGCACAGAGTCGATGCTGACTAGTACAACGTTAAGTTGTTGCTGGTGCTGTTCTGTTGAGTCACTGCAACCAACAAAGCCAGTGCAAACGAGTAAGCAGGAGAATGAGAGATTTTTCATGTTAACGTTGAGGCAGTACGGTGTAGCTTAGATCAATGCTTGGTTGCGTATCGTATTTGGTTATGATTTTAAGTGTGCCATTAGTGCCTTCGGCTTCAGGTATGCCGATATAGCTTATTTTGTAGATGGACACTAGCTCGTCAGAGTTGCTGGAATACTCGAGTTCGAATCCTTGCTCAGCGAATGCGCTACTACCTAGTTTCGGAGCTGCTTGGCCGACGGCGGTTTGTACAATCACGAATTCTTGACTAAGTATGTCGCGCGAAGGATCAAAGAGCAAGCGTTGCGGTTGCACATAAATATCAGGCCGGGCGACGCCCTGAACATTTATTTTGACAGCTGGTGCATCGGGTAGGTTCGTCTTGAAACTAAAGTCTTGGCTGAATTGACCCTCAGGCATTTCGTCGGGAGCCGTAAAAATTACTTCATACGCTGAGCGTTGATGATCTTCGAGCACGACCGCGTTGCTTTTGACATGCCAGCCATGGTGTTCACCATCGATGTCAAGGATGAACTCGTTGGCATCGTGCGCGGCAACCACAGCACGGCCACTCGCTTGTTGTCGCAAGCCAACGTTGCCGAGTTGAATCGACCAGGGTGATATGACGAATGGTGTATAAATGTCGGCTGCCCACTCTAGAACCATGCCTGGATGCTCGGCAAAGACGATAGGGATCGAACCGATTTTTCGGGATACGGGTTTTCGGTAACGCGCAGTGTCGAGTGTGAAGACGATTTCGGCAGTCTCGTCAGGGAGAATCGTGAGATTAATAATGTCGCCACGCAAAGGGCGCAGGCTGTCACTACGTTGCGGTAGCCGCAGATTTGCAGTAACACATTGGCACGAAAAGGGGCCTATACGCCGCACGACAACGTCACTCCCGCTAGTATTCTTAAGGACCCAAGTGTCTGTTGCTTTTTGGCCATATTGAATCGTGTCAAACTGTAACCGCGCCGGACTAGCCGTTAATGGTGGCGTAATCTCCAAAACTGCCCCAGCTTGCTTTTGGCAACTACCGGATAGTAGTGTTACTAAAAAGAAGAGGGTCGGTGGTATTGGGCTAGCAGGCATGTGACACTATCCTATCGTAACCATGAGTGATTCCCCATACCCTTTAACCGCTAGTCAAGACCCTCAAGTTCACGCCTGCCTTCTCAACGAATGGCAGCGCCAAGAAAACGGTATTGAGTTAATCGCTAGCGAGAATCAAACTTCGCAAGCGGTACTCGAGGCGCTTGGTTCTACTCTAACGAATAAGTACGCCGAGGGATACCCTAATCGCCGTTACTACGGTGGATGCGAGCACGTCGATGTCGTTGAGGATTTGGCGAAAGATCGGCTGAAAGAATTATTCGCTGCCTATGGTGCGAACGTCCAATGTTCGAGTGGTTCTCAGGCGAATCAAGCCGCCATGCTAGCTTTGTTAAATCCTGGCGATACTGTGTTGGCCATGGACTTAAATCATGGTGGGCACCTCACTCACGGCCACCCAAAAAACGCCTCTGGCGCTTACTACAATTTTGCGCATTACGGTGTTTCGGAAAGCGAAGAGCGTATTGATTACGATGCACTCGAGAGGCAAGCACAAGAAGTTCGCCCACAACTTTTGTTGGCAGGGGCATCGGCTTATTCTCGCACCATAGACTTCGAGCGCTTGTCGCATATAGCAAAATCGATTGATGCTAGATTTATGGTCGACATGGCGCACATTGCCGGACTCGTCGCCGCTGGACTCCATCCTTCACCTGTTCCTTATGCCGATGTTTGCACGATGACGACTCACAAGACTTTGCGCGGTCCGCGCGGTGGCGCGATAGTGGCTACGAAAGAATGGATTAAGCAAATCAACTCAGCAGTGTTCCCCGGCATACAAGGTGGTCCGCTGATGCATTCTGTAGCCGGCAAAGCGATTGCTTTCGGCGAAGCCTTGCGTCCAGAGTTTAAGCAGTATCAACAACAAGTCATTGATAACGCCCAGACTTTAGCCGAGGCCTTAATTGCTCGCGGATACCGCTTGGTTTCGGGCGGTACCGATAACCATTTAATGATGGTTGATTTGCGTGGTCCTGATGGTCCTGGCATCACTGGCGCAACCGCCGAAGATGCCTTGCA
>CAWWAN010000109.1:0-5374 GCA_963934925.1 uncultured bacterium
CAGATGGTACGTATAACTTCTTTCCGGCGAAACTTACTTTTTCTCCGGCAGGCAAGCCGTTGAAAATTTCGTTGTCTTTCACGCCTTCTACAAGCACCCATGAATAGGAGTCGGGCGCATACTTTTTCCCGAAATCGATTGTGGCATCGGCTTCTGGGCCAAAGATCTGATCGTATCCAGAGTATCGGTCGGTAGGAGTGTAGGGCCAAGTTCCGTACCAACGCGAGTTCGCTATTGGCATCAGGTCGAGACTGCTAGTGTTGATGTCGCCCGCAGTAATGGTTGCTTGCCCATAAACGTGTTGGGCATGCACTGATTTATAGCGCAGAGTAATCTTAATCTGACTACCGCCGGCGTAGCCAAACTTTGCATCTGCCATCAGCAGTAAATTGCGTCCGCCATCAACCATGTGCGCTGCGGGAGCCCATCCTGTTTTGTCATCGTCATCAAGAACGTTGACGGCTTCCCAGTCGTCGTTGTCTTGTGAATAATCTGCCCACGCCCAATCAAAGTTTATGCTGTTCCATTGAGTCGGGTCAGCTAAAGACACGCATTCGGCCTCTATTGAAGATAGAACAACATTACCGTTAGCTGCTCGGCCATTGCTGAATTCGAAAAGCAGCATGTTCGAGCTTGATTCAGCGATGTCTAATGAAATGAAGTGCTCGTCGGTGGAAGGGTTTTCTCCGCTGAGCACAACTGTGTTGCTTTCAAAGCTGATTGTGGATGCGCTCGAAGTGCTTGCTGCAGAAATAGTGGAGTCATGCCATTTCACGCCAAGAGTGCCTTGAACGTTATCAAGGAAAGATAAGAATTCGACTGCGTCTTTCGGGCTAGGCTTAGCAAGCAGAGCCTCTACTGCAGCGATGTCAACGCCGTACAGTTCTAGCTGCGACTGTTGTTTGCTGCTCGGCACACTTATCATCGGCTCGAAGGCGCGAGTTGGGTTGCTGCCTTCTTGCGAATAGAGTCCGGGCTCGTCGTTCGAATTGAAGTAAGCGAACATGCTGAAGAAATCTTCTTGCGTGATAGGGTTAAATTTGTGGTCGTGACAACGCGCACATCCCATAGCTAACCCCAAGAAAACTTCTCCGGTAGTGTTGGTACGCTCGGCTGCGTACTCCACTAAGTATTCTTCATTGATAGCGCCACCTTCGTCGGTCATAACATGGTTGCGATTAAAGCCGCTGGCCACTTTTTGCGATAGCGACCCATTCTCAATGAGATCACCAGCCAGTTGTTCGTAAGTGAACTGATCGAAGGGCATGTTACTGCGATAAGCCTCTAGTACCCAATCTCGCCATTTCCACATTTGTCGGCCGGAGTCCGTGTGCGTGCCGATGGTGTCGCCATAGCGAGAAGCATCAAGCCAGGGCGTGGCCATGCGTTCGGCATAACGCTGTTGATAAACAGGAGTACTAAATAATTTATTGATGCGTTCAGCCTGGCTTAAGCCGGCAAACAAATCGTATTCTTCAAGAGTGGGGGGCAAGCCAGTTACATCGATGAATAAACGCCGTATTAAAGTGTGCGCCTCAGTCTTGGCACTGCGTTGTTGAATAAAATGGTCAATAGGATTAGCTCCGTCGGGCACATCACTCCTTTGCGGAGGAATAAACGCCCAATGCTTTTCGTATTTTGCACCTTGCTTTATCCAGTCATAAATAAGTAGTCGCTGTTCATCTATTAGTTGATCATGAACTTTACTCTTAAGCGGCGGCATGATGTCATCAAGATCTTTAGCGTTGATACGTTGCCAAATCAAACTAGCTTCTGGGTCTCCTGGAACTAGTGGGAAGCCGGATTCGCGCTCTGCAGTGGCGAAATCAAAGCTGTCAAGCCGCAAGTCTTCTTTGCGCGATGACGGGTCACGTCCGTGGCAGGTGAAGCACGAGCTTGAAAGAATCGGCTGAATGTCGCGCGAGTACTGTACTTGCTGCGGTGCGCTTAGTAGGCTTAAGAAAAGCCAACTAATCATTAAATTTCCAATTAGCCATGGTCGATATCTTAACACTTTCGTCAAGATTTGCGCGAACCGCGGCGATTGGAATTGGTCCTTGTCTCAGGACGCTATCATGAAATTGTTTTATGCTCATTTGATTGTCAGCAACCAACTCCTTGGCGAGTGCGCGTAGTTGCAGTCCTCCGAGCATGTAAGCGGCTTGATAGAGCGGGCCGTAGCCTCCCTGGACAGAACGGCGAACTTCGGCCTCAGCGTTGAGGCGTTCATGGCCGACGCGCTCGACTAAAAAATCGACACATTGTTGCGGTGTCCAATTGCCTAGGTGGAAGTTAAGCGAGAAAATTATTCGCGCACAGCGATGGGAGCGCCAAAACAGCATGCCTACTTTGTCGAGCGCGTTCTGCGGGAAATCTAAATCCCACAACAGTAACTCCCAGTAGAGCGCCCATCCTTCGACGTAAAAAGGAGTGTAAAACATGGAGCGTTGCGTGTTCCAGCGCTTCGCCATATAGCTTTGCAGGTGATGCCCAGGGATGAGTTCGTGATGCACTGTAGCCCGAGAAAAGTGACGGTTGTTACCCAGCATCGACTTCATCTTCTCTTCATGAGTCATGCCATCGGTAGGATATGAAATACTAATCACTTCGCCACCCGTAAAGTAAGGGCTCACTTTTTGGCGCGCGGGACTCATCATTTGCATGCGCCACACTTCGTCCGCTAAGTCAGGGATTGTGAGCAAGTCACGCTCGCGTAAAAAGCTAACCGACTCTTCGTGCAACTCTTTAATCATTGCCGGCTGTTCGCCAGGTGCAACGTGCACGGCTTTCGCCATGCGTAAGGCGTCTGTCCAATTACGTGCGCCCAGTTCAGCAATAACCTTGTTCTTCTCCGTTTCGCACCAAGCAAACTCGCGTTCGGCAATCGCTACTAAATCATCCGGTGAGTAAGGGATCATCGCATAACCTAGTTGTTGCAGTAATGCAGCCTCGCCGATAGGGTCGCCGATAATTTCATCTTCATCGGCAGAGAACAACTCGCGGTAGGTGTCCATCTTTTCGACTAAGGTGTTGTAGGGCTGCTCGCACCACCATGAAAAGAGCGGATCGTAGTCCATGCTGAAATCGAACCAGCCATCCAGTAAGCGCCTTGAACTATTTAGCACACGATAGATACGTTGAGCGCGAACGGCATCCACTTCGTCGAAATTTACATCGTCACTGAGTCGGTCAATGGTGTTGGTCGCGCTGTTGAGGATTTCCGCCGCCTTTTCAGGAGTGGTAAATTCGCGTTTGGCCTTTGCCTCTAATAGCGTATTAAGCCTTTGCAATGGCCGCAAAAGTTCACTGACATCTTTTTGTTTGGCTCTAGTGAGTTGTAGTTCTGCAATATGCGAGAGGATGTGATTGTGCAGTAGCGCCAAATCTATCTGTCCGTTACGCGGATAGTCCCGTTGTTGAGCGATCTCTACCCAAGCCAACCAGCGGTTTTCAAAATCAATGTGGCGTTGGTGGTTGATGCTCGAAAAAGGAATGTTCCATGTGCGTTGCAGTGCGGAGCGGTCGGCGCCGTATTGAATGAGCAAATCAGTTGTGGTGGCTTCGAGTGGCGGCGCGGTGGTCGTCGGCAAAGCACCGGCTTCATCGCCGACCACTTCAATAGCGTATTTATGCAGCATCAACCGCAGCTCATTGAGTTGCGCATCGCTTAAATTAATCCGCGACTTACGCACGCAATTAATAAACCAATCACGCTCTTCGGGCATCATCGGGCAGCCGACATTGCCGTTTGGCCCAGTTGCGTCAGCTAGCACATTTTTGTTCGCATCGGTGAACACGAACCACGGCATACCTAAGTTGGGGTTGTCTTTTTTTAACCGATCGCAAACTTCTTGGCCGTTCAGCATAGCGCTTTCATCAATTTGGACGATTACCAAATCAGTCTCAAGCAACAATCTTACTTCATCGCGTCCGAGGAACTCCTCGAAGATATCGCACCAACCTCACCAGTCTGCGCGCAATTCAATGAACACATTCTTGTTTTCTTCAGCTGCTTGCTTGTAGGCGTCGGCAAGAACAATCTCGGCATCTTGCTGCACTTCTTGCTGTTGCGCAAAAGTAGCGAGAGTTAAAAGGGCACTAAGGATAATTTGCATGGCACTACTATATACTAAAAGAGTGAACTCACTAATCATAACCCTCGTCATTTACAAAATCGTTTTGCTCAGCATCGGATACTGGGCATCCAGGCGCAGCCACGATGGCGCCGACTTCTATTTAGGTGGACGCGGTCTAGGCCCGTGGGTTGCTTCTATTTCATCGGCAGCGAGTTCATCCTCTGCCTGGACACTGCTTGGTGTAAGTGGCGCGGCATTTACCTACGGCATGTCGGCGATATACATTTTCCCAGCGTGCATGGCTGGTTTTGCGCTGAATTGGTATGTGCTAGGGCGCCCGATGCGACGCTTATCTTTAGGCCAAGGCTCGGTCACTTTAACGGCGTTGTTAGCCGACGGTGCTAAACCGAAAATGGCACGCTGGATTACCATCAGTGCATCGATCGTTATTTTGCTTTCACTTGGCGTATACGTTGCCTCACAATTTCAGGCGGCGGGCAAAACATTCTCCGAAACTCTAAACATGGATTTCACGTATGCGGTCCTGATTGGCGGGGGCATTGTTTTTCTATACACCTTAAGCGGCGGTTTTTGGGCAGCTTCAGTGAGCGATCTTATTCAAGGATTAGTGATGGCCTTGGCAGCAATTATTGTTCCGCTGTTTGCGTTAATCGAAGTCGGCGGATTCGCCGAGATGTACCACGGCCTCGGCGCAGTCGATCCGGGCTTGCTCGATTTTACGCGCGGTAAAAACGGCATGATGTTTGTTGCGTTTGTGGTGGGCACGCTCGGTATCGGTCTCGGATACCCTGGTCAGCCGCACGTGGTTAACCGCTTCATGGCGTTGCGTTCCGATGCAGACGTGAAAACGGGCGCGACGATAAGCATGGGATGGGGCGCAATTATTTACACTGGCATGCTCCTCGCAGGTTGGTGCGGACGCGTGCTTGTCGATTCGATTGCCGACAATGAAACGGTGCTGTTACGTTTAACCACCGATCTGTTTCCGCCAGTCGTCTCTGGGGTAATCATCGCCGCGGTTTTGTCTGCGATTATGTCTACTGCCGATAGTCAACTGTTGGTGTGCGCTTCAACTATTTCGCATGACATGCCTAAGAAAAAGCGCAACAACATCGCGCTTGACCGCCTGGCTATTTTCGTCATTAGCGCCTGTTCTATTTGCGCAGCCCTGTTCATCAACGAAACTATTTTCAGGACGGTTCTTTTCGCCTGGAGTGCACTCGGGGCCGCGTTTGGTCCACTGCTGTTGTGCCGCGTGTTGCGCGGGCCAGTGAATG
>CAWWAN010000110.1:0-5334 GCA_963934925.1 uncultured bacterium
TAAGCATGACAAGTCGATACTAAGCGTTGGCTTTTCGAGACCTTCGCAAACTTTGCGCGCGACGCCAGAAGCACCGCGGACGTCTTCTGCAGTAACGTCTTTGGCCTTAGGCAAACGCACCAACACCCAACGCTTGCCAGCAGCACCGCGTAATGTTATTGATGAGCCATTCTTATCACTAAAGTCTGACTTCCAAGTATTTGCCTTGGGGGCATCACTTGGCAAATTGATTTTCGCTCCAACCGGAACAAGGATAGCATGCAATTCGCTACTGCGAGCTGCTGCTGAATTTACTAGTTTTGTACGCATGTTATGCTTAATTGTTTATTACATTGAGGTGTAGACTGGGCCGCCCTCTGCAGGCACTACCCAATTAATGTTTTCGTAGGGATCTGCTATGTCACACGTTTTACAGTGCACGCAGTTCGACGCGTTAACCATAAGAGCGCCCTCTTCGAATTCATAAACCGCCGCAGGGCAAAAATGCTGGCAGGGGTTTCCGTATTCTTCGGTGCACTTATCGACGCAAATACTCGTGTCGAGCACCTCTAAATGACATGGCTGATCTTCTTCGTGAATAGTCCCAGACAAAAACACGCTGGACAATTTATCAAAGGTCAGCTCGCCGTCAAATCTCGGCAAAGGGTTCGGCTTGGCGCCTTTCTTGTAAAGTTCGATGTCGCTCTTCATCGGCTTTTTGCCCGCAGGCAAGGCGCCCCCGGTTAAAGTACCTAATGCTACGCCAATGGAACCGGACAGAAAACCTTTTTGAAAACCTTGACGGTAGTTACCCACCTTTTTCAATTCGGTATAAGCCCAACTCTCACTGAACAGCTTGTCGACTTTACTCAACTTATCGCCTTCAGCGATGCCTTCAGTTGCTGCCAAAGCTTCTAGAGCAGCGGTGGCCGCTAGGACTCCTGATTTAATGGCCAAGTGCAAACCCTTAAGACGGGCAGCGTTCATGTAACCAGCAGAGTCGCCGATTAGCATAAAGCCATCGCCCCAAGATTGTGGCATCGAGAACAACCCACCTTCGGGCACTGTCTTGGCGCCATAACGAATCAGTTTGCCACCCTTCAGCATATCAGCCATAAACGGATGCGTCTTCCAGCGCTGCATTTCAGCATGGTAGTCGAATGAGGCATTACCGTGGTCCATGCCGGCCACGAAGCCGATAGACAGGCGGTTGTTCGGTAAACCGTAAATCCAGCCGCCGCCATAAACCTCGGTGCCTAGGGGCCATCCTCCGGTGTGAAGGACTGTGCCTTCGAGGTCGTGGTCAACTTCCCATATTTCTTTGACTCCGACTCCCCAAATTTGTGGGTTGCGATCGGCATCAAGCTTGTTTTCGGCGATGAGTTGTTTAGTGATGGAGCCACGTGTACCTTCGGCCAGGACAGTAAGTCTTGCTCTGATGTCGTAGCCCGGCGCATAGGTCGATTTTTCCTCGCCACTCTTTGACAAACCTTGGTCGACGCAGCGCACGCCGCATACCGCACCACTGTCATCGCGTAAAACACTCGAGCCGGCAAAGCCCGCGTAAACCTCGACACCAGCAGCCTCAGCTTTTTGCTCGAGCCACTTCACCATTTCGTTGGCTGAAGTGATCCAGTTACCGTGGTTCTTGAATTGCGGCGGGCAAAGGAGGCCTCCCATTCGTTTATGCGATTTTTCAGTCAGCCACAGCAAAGCATCGTCTTTAACCTTCGCGTGAATCGGGAAACCTTCCTTTTCTGCTTCAGGGAACATTTCCAGGATTGCCTGAGGGTCAAGCACAGCACCGGACAATTGATGATGACCTATTTCTCCGGCCTTATCTAACACCAAAATCGAAAGCTCTTGCCCAGCTGCTTGTGACGTATTAGCCAGCTCGATAGCAAAGCATAGTCCAGCAGGCCCAGCGCCCACGACCAACACATCTACCTCAAGTGATTCGCGTTCCATTGACCTATAGAATAACGGCGCGGATGTCTTATTTTGCCTTTACAAATGGGTTAGTCTGAGCCTCGTGACCAATAGTTGTCGTCGGACCGTGACCACAGTGCACCACTGTCTTATGCGGCAAGCTATACATTTCTTCCTGTATAGATTGTTCTAGTTGCGAAAATGAGCCTCGCGGGAAATCAGTGCGGCCGATGCTACCGTTGAACATGACGTCTCCAGCAATGACGATGTCGGCATCTGCACAGTAGAACACCACGTGACCAGGCGTATGCCCCGGGCAGTTTCGCACTTCGACCTTCACGTTGCCGAAACTCAATTCTTTAATATTGTCGATGTTAGTCGTGACCTCAGGAACTCTCACCGCTGGGAATCCATAGTTACGCGCATGTTCCGGCAAAGTCGTTCTTAAAAAATCATCTTGCTGCGGAAAGAAAAAAGGCACCTTTAGTTCCTCTACCAACTCAGCTGTACCGCCAATATGGTCGAGGTGCCCATGAGTGGCCCAAACAGCGACAACTTCAAAATCCTGTTGCGCAATAAATCTTAGTACGGGTTGCGCGTCTCCGCAATCGCAGACAACAGCCTGCTTAGTTTCAGTGCATTCGAGCACCGTGCAATTCTGCATGAAGGGAGTGACCGGAACGGTATGTACTTTTAACATTTTTCTATTCTTGTTCGCTCAACCACTGAGCGCCATCGGAGTAAACTTCTTTTTTGAAAATGGGCACGCGTTTTTTTAATTGAACCATAAAGAACTCGAGTGCAGCGAAAGTGTCACGGCGGTGAGCAGCACTGACTGCTACGTGCACGGCCTGTTCACCAAGTTTTATTTCGCCAACGGAGTGCTCAACAGCGATTGCCAGCAATTCGAAGCGCGAAGCCATTTCGCCAGATATCTTTTTGATTTCTGCCTCAAACATTTCAGGATAAGCCTGATAGTGCAATGCCACGACATCGTTGCGCTGATTGTTGTTTTGGCGAACCTGCCCAGCAAAGCAAAGCGTGCATCCTACGGAATTGTCGATAACAACCTGCTCTTTACACCAAGCTGTGGATACCGGCCCTTCAATCAATCTGCAGTAGACACGCATCAACCGCCACACACCGCAGGAATAAAAGCAATCTCGTCGCCGCCACTAAGGCTGTGACTTTCGTCTACATAAGAGCAATTGACTGCGACACGAAACACACGGCCATTAAATATATCGTACTGAGAACCGGCGGTTAACAACAAATCACCAACGCACGAATACGCTGGTAATTGCAATTGTATGGAACTGTTTTCGCAGAGCTCTTGTAACTCGCCGAACAGTTTAACCGTGAGATTCACTAGCTTTAAAATGGCACGTCATCTGACATGCCGCCGCCAAACGAATCTGGCCCTGGAAAGCTAGGCACAGCAGCGGGTGGCTGCTGCTGATTTTGCTGAGGAGGCGACGCTTGATCTCCGCCCTGCCCGCCACCGGCGTTATCGTTTTTGCTACCAGTGAAGCTCCAGTTTTCAACAACCACTGAAACTTTTGAACGTTTTTGACCGCTCTCCTTGTCATCCCACGAAGAGAAATCTAAGCGACCTTCAACCAAAACGCTAGCACCACGCTTATTAAAGCGCGCAAATGCCTCGCCGCGCGTACCAAATAATGTCAAATCGAAAAAATGTGCTTGGTCTTTACGTCCTCCCTGGCCATCTGGGCGGTTCTCGTTGACAGCTATTCCCACTTTGACGATGGTTGTCCCACCTTGAGATTGACGCACTTCTGGGTCGCGGGTTAAATTACCCATTAAAATTACTTTGTTGTATGATGCCATTTTCGTTATTCTACGGTAGCTATTCCCTTAAACAAAGCCAAAGCATAAGAAAATGACCTCCGGACAAGAAAGACGTAAACACCCGCGTAAAGCGGTCAAGGACCTCCCTATCATCGTCGATGGCGATACCCCCTTACGTGTGCGAGACTTATCGCAATCGGGCGCCTGTTTCTTTTCAGAAACTCCGCTGCGAATGATGACCCACGTGAAGTTCGCTTTCGAATTTGAGGACAGTTCAGGCGAGACAATAGGCATCTCTGGTGAAGGCGTTGTCGTTCGCTGCGAACGCATATCGCCAACCCTTGGGCACTATGAGGTCGCGATATTTTTCCAGTCACTCGACGAAGGCGGCTCGATAGCCATCCGACAGTACTTGGTCGACAAAGAAGAATGCTAAGCGATTAGCTGCAAGCTTATTGCGCGTACTATCGAGCACATGTCTTCGCGTTGCTCGAGTACCTGATAACCACACTCACGTGCGGCAAGTGCTAAATCATCTTGCCGATTAGCGCCGATTTCAAACACTAGCACAGCTTTCGGTAGCAAATGCAGCTTCGCTTCAATCATGATACGCCTATAAAACTGCATCGCATCGCCATCGGTAACAAATAGCGCACTGTGCGGTTCGTGTTCTGCAACGGATGCACCGAGTTCTTCACCATATGTTATATAGGGTGGGTTTGAAACGATTAAATCGAATTTATCAGCAACGTCTAATCCAGCCAAGCAATCGGACCTAAGTAGCTGCAAGCGCTGATCCACGCCAATCGTTTGCGCATTAAGTGCAGTCAACTCTAATGCTCCTACTTCGATATCTATTGCGACACCATTAGCGCGTGGCAATTCGCTGAGCAAACTAATAATTAAACATCCCGAACCGGAACCGACATCAAGCAAGCGTAAATGACTCTTGCCAGTCAAGTTTTCTAAACACAGATCGACGACGACCTCACTGTCAGCGCGCGGGATAAGCGCTCTTGAATCAATCGCAAAGTCGTGCTTATAAAACCCGACGCTGCCTTCGACATAAGCAAGTGGCTCGCCAGACTGTAAACGTTGAAGCAAAGGCAATAGTTTTTCAATCTGTTCTTGGCTCAATTCTGTCTTAGAGTCTAGCGATATTTCGTGTGTGGCTAGACCCAACACACGCGCAACAAAATTGCGCGCCGATGCCGCAGTAGCTTGATCGTTGTCTTCTAAAAAAGACAACACCGCATCGACTGCGTGTTGTCGATGCGGTGTTGATGGAAGAAACAACTTGTAACTTACTTAGTAACTGAATCTTGTTTTGACTTACGCTGAGCTTTACGCGCATCAACTTCAGCCTGTTTCTTTGCTTTATTGACTGCCATACCTTTCTTGGCACCATTAAACAATTCATAGGTAGCGATTAGGCCACCACCCAATACCAGCACTGGGCCTACACCATAAGCCAAGAAGCCCGCGTCGACATCACCTGCCCATTGAGCAGCAATAGGCCCATCCGTTCCAGTGACGACACGTAGCAAACCGAATAAGCCGTAAATGATTGCTTCTAGTGGCGCAAGAAACAAAACAAGGCCCAACATGCCGGAAGTA
>CAWWAN010000111.1:0-5327 GCA_963934925.1 uncultured bacterium
TTTTAGCTCGACAGCGACCACCGAGTGCGGCGGTACTTTGACCAATATTTTATTGCCATCAATCTTGACCCAATCAGCGGAGTCGACGTCGGCGGCACGGCAAGCTTCATGTGCAGCCAGCGACACTGGCAAGTCCGTTTGGAGCATTACCATCTGGCGATTGAAAGTTGCACGCGCGGTCGCCATAGCTGTTGCTGAGACACCCACAATATTTCTTTCGTTTGAACCCGAGGCAAGGGCTCGTTCTATCGCTGCAACTTCACTTGCACTAACACCCTGCTTCTTTAACTCTGCAAGAGTCAGCCGGCCAGCGGCCTTACCGAAACCTACTTCATAAGGTCGAAACAAATCACGAAATGAGGTGGAGGCAATAGGATTTCCATGCTCTGCGTCGATTAAACGCACGCGCTCAATCGACTTAGGCAAGCAATCTAACTGAATACTTACCCAACGGTTACTGCTACCCTCTTCACGCTTCAAGACTCTCATTAGCTTCTTAAGTTCAACGAAAGGCGCGCGCCACGCTTCGCTAAGGCCTAATTTATCGAACTTCGTTTGACCCGAAACATATGACTTCAACAGTTCGTCCTTGCCTTTAAGATCGCCCATGAACAAAGATGTGCTTGCCAGAAACTTCCTCCCTAACCTCAAAATGTCACCTGGCGAGTTTGAAATCAACAAATTACCTTGTTGATTATTGCGAGTAGCAACGCAAACCAAATTATTTGGGGCTTGCAAGCGTTTCAAAGGCACTGCTGGATATTTCGCTACTTCACCCATTAACTTCATCGCCGAAAATGTCGCCTTGGGTGCGCCACGCAAAGTGAATGCGCCAACTGATTGTTCAGCGAAATCTTTGGTGGTCTCCCAGTTTCCATCTTGCAAGAGAAAATATAGCGCGGCTTTGGCCGGAGTCTGAATCAACGAACCGACTACTGCAGTCCAATAAGCTGCGCCGACGTTGGTGTCCATTCCTCTCGCCACTGGCCTAGGTAAAGAAACATTCCATTCTGAGAGCACTGCGTCTGGAGTACCAAGGCCACGAGTTTGCGCCATGGACTGTATAGTCTGTGGAGTACGCAAATACTCGTTATCGCTGGCAAATGAGCCATATAGGTGCCACGACAAGAAATCTGGCGAGAACGAATGGCGTTTACAGGCATCAAGGATTTTTTCAAAGAACACCAGGCCGTTCCCCCATCCAGAAGCCATGCCTGGACCACCTATTTTTAGACTGTGACCGAACTCTTCACGTAACGCTACTCCACATACCGCGAAGAATTCAGCGAATTGCTCCTCAGTACCACCCCACTGCCGGGGCATGTCTGGTTCGTTCCAGATTTCTATATAGCGCACGTTGATGCCAGCCTTAATCATCTCGCGCACATTTTGGGCCAAGTCCTGGGCCCACTTACTAGCATCAGCAGGACGTTTCATTGAATCAGCGGAATCTTTTCTATATGTATCACCCGTGACACCAACCACGGTTAGCATTACGTCAAGACCTGCCTGCTGAGCACGCCGCGCGGCATCAATGTGTTGTTTACCGAACTTGCCCAGGTGGCGCTTAGCCCAAAGGCGCACTACGCCACCTTCTGGTTTTACGCCTTGAGACCAAGCGTCCCATACGCCTTGAGAAGTGTGCTTTAAATCATTCAGTCCGTAAACCAACCCCGGAGGGATAGGCTGCTGCGCCCCATCAAATTGAACCGAAAAATCTGCTTGTTGAGCACTAACATTGCCACTGCAGCAAAAAAGAATAATCAGTGGGAATAGGAACTTCATTAATCTTTATTGTAAGTAACCCAGGCCGCGCAGCGAATCTTCAATAGATTGCGATTGAGCGTCGTCGGTGTCAGAGGATGCCGGCAAATCAGACTGTGGCTCTGGCGAACGGTCCCATTTAGGCTCAGATGGCTCAGCATAGATATCGCCACGAATATTGCCGTCCATCCATGCCGGGACGGCTTGCTCAATTGCGTAAAGCAAAGTAGGAGCCGTGTCTTGAATATGCATACCTTCAATCACTTTACCCGCTTCGACGCCAGGCTTTGAAATCGCGAAAATGCCATTGAACCGGTGTTGCCCAGAAATCGGCGCGTTTTTACGCAACGCAAACAACTCGCTTTCACCCCAGCATTCTTTAGTGATACAGCTTAATCCTGCCATCTGGAACTGCAAATCGGGAGCTTCTGCAGTGCGTGGCCCCGAATAGATATCTTCTTTCTTAAAGATTCCGTCGCAAGCTACACTGCCATCGGGCATCTTGATATCGCGAAGTTTCATAATAATTTCATCGATCGTTGAAGCATAATCATCATCCGAAACAATGCCCTCAGGCTCGCGGTTTTGCAAATTAACACAAATGCCATGCAAGGTAGCAAATGCCTTCGTCTGCGACCAATCAATGTCGCTGGCGTCGGCTTTCTTTTTCATCTTCGGACGGTAAATCGGAATTTTACCCAACGGACCGATGATTTTTTCAACGAAGCCAAGTCCGAGACGATGAAGAACACCGCCAAGATGTAACTTGCCCCACTTCAAATAAGGAACCTGCTTGCGCACCAAATAGCCCTGCTGCTCGAGCCAAGTATTAATGTGAAAATCGTGGTACTGCGGGCCAAAACCATGATCGCTAACCAAAGCAATAGGTACTTCGTCGCCGATGATGGCACGCGCTTCACCTACGAATTTATCCGCCAGGCGGTAGGAGTCTTTAATGACTTCGCCATAAAGTTTGGCGCCCTCTTCAGTGTAACCTGCATGATTCGGGTCCTGGAATTTCCAGAAATAGTGCTGACAGCGGTCGGTCACCGAAATGACAGTGAAGTAGAAGTCGGTCGGCCGCTCACGCAAAAAGTCAGTTTGGATGGCCAGACGCTGTTCTTCGAGATGAAACAACTCGTCACGTAACTCGGAATACAGATTGAGATCATCTTCGGCAGTCTCAGTGTCGCCGTCGTATTTACTGTATTCGACATCGGCAATATAGTCCGCACCAAGGATTCGATGCATATCATCGCAAATCTCTGGTGGCCAAGCTATAGAGTCACCGGTCAAAGGCATTGGAATGCCTGAAACCATATAACCATCGTGCACTTCAAAAGGTGGGTAAGTCATGGGCACTGACAAGGAACCTACGCTCAAACCACGCTTACTGAGCAGAGACATGATGTCCTTGCCGATATAGCTTCCACTATTCTTGAGGCTGTGCTGATAACTGCCTAAATCACGCCCGATAAAGTGAAAAACGCCATGTTTGCCTGGGTTTAAACCCGTGAACATCGATGTCCATGCCGGTGGGGTCATGGGTGGCTTCTCTGACTCGAGCGCTCCCGAAACTCCTTCGGCTAATATCTTAGCGATATTAGGTAATTCTCCGGCCTCGATCATTGGGTGAATGATTTCGTAAGTCGCGCCGTCTATTCCTATTATGGCAAGTTTGGTCATGTGATTGTGGCTAGAAAGCCTAGAGCTATTAGAATACACTATCCCTATGCGTTTCACACTACCCTCTACGCTCATCCTTGCCTGCGCCACATTTGGCTCTTGCAGTGTTTCGCCCTATACCGAGGGCCCTGACCTAGGTGCAAACCCGTCATTGCTGCCACTCGACTACGAAGCAGAAATTGCCAATGGCCAATTTTTTATAGGCCCTGAAGACAAGCTTAGCATCGACTTCTGGAAAGAAACCGAACTATCACGCACCTACGCGGTACGCAGCGACGGAAATGTATTGTTCCCTATGGTAGGGCGCCTACAGGCAAATGGTCTAACTCGTGAGCAATTCGAAGATAAGCTCCTGGTTGCCTAC
Organism: uncultured bacterium; assembly: GCA_963934925.1. GTDB lineage: Bacteria > Planctomycetota > UBA1135 > UBA1135 > UBA1135 > JAPKEZ01. Next base: position 3,815 of record CAWWAN010000111.1, read on the forward strand.
GCTGACTATTTTGTCGACCCCGTGCTAGCCCTCTCAGTCGAGTTCTACCCCAGCCGCAAAGTTACCGTTCTAGGCGAAGTTAACAGCAAATCGGTCATCTCGCTTACCACGCCAAACACCACCATTCTTGATGTCATTGCGATGGCAGGCGGCTTAACAAGCGATGGAGATACTGCAGGTGTCCTCATAGCGCGTCGCGTCGATGGCGTGATGAATGTTCGCCACTACAGCCTCGATGGGCTGTTTGCGCCAACCGACGTCAATATGCGCTCAGCAGCGCCGATATACGTGCAAACTGGCGACATCGTGTACGTGGTCAAATCGTCTTCGGCCGAATACGCTGCCAAGCTCGATTTGGTGTCCGACACTTTGCGGGCCCTCAACTTTGGCGTAAGTGTCATTTCGAAATCGCCACAAGCTGCCGAAGTTATTATCGGAAACTAACTAACCAAACCAGCGACGCGTTTTTACCTGCGTGTTTTGCAGTGCAGAAAAGTATTGTTGCGCTGACACATGCCAGAAGTTTTCGGCATAATAGGCATCGCTTTGATGGGCATAATAGGCATCAAGGTGCTGAGACAAGCGCGCGTAATCAACTGCGTCAATTTGTGATTGATAGCACTGCAACGACTTAATTTTTTGCGCCTGCTGCTCGCCGGTCAACTCAACAACGGTGCGTAGCGGCATTACTTGCCACAAACCACTAGCGGCAATGGTCGCATCTAAATCGTGCGGCCAGGCGCGTTGCAAAATGAGGTTCGCTTCGTAGTGATCCACATGATTGTCAGCCCACCACACACTGTGCACTCGCTGTGGACGAAATTCCGACAACAAATGGTTAAGTTGTTGGCAAATTGAATCATTGGCAGCCAATTTTGTTTCGACACCATCCAAGTGGTGCATGTTTTTTACACCCAACTCAGCCATCGCTGCTTCAGCTTCGGCGCGTCTAATTTCTGATGACTTTTGATGGCTGACACTGGATACTCCGCGGCTGCCGTCTGACAACCAAATGACCTGTAAAGTAGCGTTGGCGGCTAAGGCCTGCAACATTGCTCCACCGCATTGCAACACTTCATCGTCGTAATGAGGCATAACTACAGTAATGCGCTCGACGTCGACTAAAGGCTGGGTGTTTTCAAGTAGCGATAAGGTACGTTGATAATCCAAAGCAGTACTCAGAAAACGTTTGTTTTCCCAAGCAGGTGCCAGGAACAAAGATTTAGATATTTTTTGCGCGCGCAGTAATCGCGCCATTTTTTTGGCTGGGAGCACGCACCACGCCTCGGAGAATCCTTGCCCTTTATGACGCATGCAACTGCGCACTGCTTGCAAATTCAAGCCGTCGCCGCCGCTGTGATGAATCAAAAAGTTAGGCCACAGCGGAGTTTTTGATTCGTACAGGGCCACCATCATTTTGCTCGGCAACTCGTCAAGGCGTTCGAGTAGCAACTGAGTGTCCTCGCCTTGGCACGGGAATGGCGCGATGAACGATTTACTTTGCGCATTAAAC
>CAWWAN010000112.1:0-5311 GCA_963934925.1 uncultured bacterium
TACGACTATAACTATTGGTGGGACTACGGTTCTCCTGAAATGCGCGAGAAGCAATTAGATGTTGGCGATGTTGAGTTAAGCGACGACGGGCTTCAAATAACTATTTCGAATATGAAGCTTAGTGCCGGGCGCTGCGTGCGCATGCAGTTATTCGGCATTGGTTTGTTGCACGATGAGTTCGCTTACACGATTAACCAACTTCCAGAAGGCGAGCTATGTTCTGAGCGTGTCGCTAAAACTGTGGCGCCACCTGACGCCCGCACCGTTGCGGAAGAGGGTGATGGTTGGTTGACAACAACTTGGGGTGACCCATTTGATAATTGGGTTGCCGATGGTTGGAAATTATGCTCAGCGAGTCTCGATAAGTCAAATCCGTCTCGTTTTGAGTTAAACGTCGGTAATAGTGCTTTGGTTAATACCGGGCCGAATGCCACGCACTTCACTTCGAAAGATTCTTATGGTGACGTCGAGTTCAGGTTCAGCTTTATGCTGCCTGAAGGAGGTGATTCTGGCTTGTACATGATGTCGCGGTATGAATTACAACTTAAAGACGACAGCAGCTGCGGTGAAATTATCGGTTCTAAAAATCCTCGCGCGCAGGCCTATAACGGTGCAGGAGAATGGCACATCATGCGTGGACGATTCTTAGCTCCGCGTTTTGATGCTGACGGTAATAAAACACGTAATGCGCGCTTTGAAGATATTAGTATTGACTATGTAAGCATTATTGGTGCTGCCGAATGCAACGCTGTAACCGGTGGAGCTGTTTCGCAGCAAGAGGTTGCATCCGCGCCGATGTTCTTTCAAGCGACTGCTGGCACTATTGCAATTGCGGATGTGCGCTTAAAACCTCTTGATTAAATCGTTTACAGCACCTAACTTAGTGGCAATGAAATCACTCCTGACCTTATTCTTGGTGCTGTCCGCGGTGTCATGCTCCACCCCTGCCAAAGAAGATGCACCGAATAACGTGATCGATCTATGGACGGGCGAAGATTCTCAACTAGCGAACTGGCAAATGGCGGGACCAGGAGAATTTGTTCACGACGGCAATACTGTTTATGCGCAGGGTGGTATGGGATTGTATTGGTATAACGCTCAAGACTTTAAAGATTTTGAATTGGAGCTCGAGTGGCAGGTCACGGATGTCTCGAACAACTCAGGAGTGTTTGTGCGTTTTCCCGACCCCGGCGATGACCCATGGGTCGCGGTCAATGAAGGTTATGAAATTCAGATTTGCGATACGCCAGCCCCTAAGCATGACACCGGTTCAGTTTATTCTTTTCAAGCAGCGACGCATCTTCCGACTAAGCCGCAAGGCGAATGGAACACATACCTCATTCGAGTCGTAGGGCAGCAATATACGATTTCCATTAACGGCGAGTTAGTTAATAGCTATACCGGCGATCGCAGCGAGCAGGGTCATATCGGTTTGCAAAACCACGACGACGATTCTCCAGTGCGTTACCGTAACATTCGCGTAACCGAAATTTAAGATGAATCAAAATCCACCAATCGGCCGCTTGTCGGTAATGATGTTTCTGCAGTACGCCATTTGGGGCGCTTGGCTTCCTTTGCTGTGGCCTTTTTTGACTGAGTATCGCGAGCTGTCTCCTGAGCAAGTCGGCAACATGTTTGCTGTCAGTGCTCTAGGTGCCATCATTGCACCCTTTATCGCCGGTCAAATCGCCGACCGCTGGTTTGCTACTGAAAAATTCTTGGCCCTGTCGCACATCATTGGTGGAATTTTAGTTTGGCAATTAGCGAGCATTGAAACCTACAGTAGCTTTTTGGTTTTCTCACTCATCTATTCCCTGGTGTACTCGCCCACCTTGCCTCTTACGAACTCTTTAGCCTTTCATCACCTTGATGACATCGACAAAGATTTTGGTCGTGTGCGTGTTTGGGGCACCGTTGGTTGGATTGTCGTAGGCATCGCCATTGGCCAGTGGCTACTACATATGCACGCCGAAGACACCACTGCTGGTATGGCAGACGCTTTCCGCTTGTCAGGTGCACTTGGTATAGCGATGGGCGTTTATTGCTTGTCGCTGCCGCATACTCCGCCGGCAAAATCTGAAACACAAAATGCCACTGGCCGTGCCTTGGGCGAAATAAAGCGACAGCCGCTAGTCACATTGTTTTTGCTTGCGGTGCCCGTTAGTTGCATTCACCAATTTTACTTTGTGCATACGGCAGGTTTTTTAGGCGGTCTGCAAGAACAGGCAAGTGGCTTCATCGACATCGTGAATAAAATCGTAGGCGTGGGTGGCGGTGGCTTAATGACCATCGGTCAGATGTCCGAAATAGGTGTGCTTGCAATGATGCCTTTGTTAGCGGCCAAGTTGTCGCGCAAACATTTACTGGCGCTGGGACTTATTGCTTATGCTGTTCGGATGGCGCTGTTTGCTAATCACGAAGCGGTAGGTATTGGCGGTGTTCTGGTAGGTATCGCGATGCACGGCTTCGCCTTTGGCTGTTTCATCTTTGTCGCCTTTATGGTGGTTGACGAAAACACTTCAACTGACGTCCGCGCTTCGGCGCAATCGCTGTTTAATCTTGTTATTATTGGCATCGGCACCATTGTCGGTTCTAAAATTGCAACATCGGCAGCAAGCTGGTCGACACACGAAGAAGTACTGTCCTTTAATCAACTGTTCAGCTATCCCATGTGGGCATCCATCGCTTGTTTGGTGGCCTTGCTGATCTTTTACCCTAATAGCAAAAAACTTTCATAATGAAATCTTTAGCAATCGGATTCGTTGGAGCTGGTTTTAACACCAACTTTCACATTCAATCACTCGTCGAAGTTCGTAACTGTCACGTGGCAGGGGTAACTTCACGCACTATAGACTCCGCAGAAAAGTCGGCGGTTTACGCTAACGAATTAAAGCTCGGTCCTGCCGTGGCATTCGAAGATCTCGAAGCAATGGCTGCTGACCCAAGTATCGAGGCAATCTGGATTAACTCACCCAACGATTCACGCATCGCGGTCATGGAAGCCATTGCAGCAGGTAATGCGAAACGTGCCACGCCGTTGTTAGGTGTAGCTTGTGAAAAGCCTTTAGCGCGTAATTTGCAAGAAGCGCGGCGCGTCGTCGAAATAATGGAAGACGCCGGAATCCCAACAGGATATCTAGAAAACCAGGTCTTCACGCCATCCGTGGTTCGCGGCAAAGACGTCATCTGGCGTCGTGGCGCGGCTGCAACAGGCCGTCCGTATTTGGCGCGTGCTGCTGAAGAGCATTGTGGCCCACATAGCCCGTGGTTTTGGGACGGCGAGCAACAGGGCGGTGGTGTAATGAACGACATGATGTGTCATAGCGTCGAGACGGGGCGTTTCTTGCTGACTGCGCCTGGCGCCGACCGTAAATCGATTACACCCATCTCGGTAAATGCGCAGATAGCTTCATTGAAATGGACGCGTCCAGAATATGTGCAACAACTTAAAGATACTCATGGTAAGCATATTGATTACGCGAAGAAACCATCAGAAGATTTTGCGCGTTGCACAGTAACTTACAAAGATGAAGATGGCAACACTTTGATTGCTGAATCAACTACTTCTTGGTCTTTCGTAGGCGCTGGCTTACGTCTGAGTTTTGAATTGCTCGGCCCAGAATATTCAATGCGCTCAAATAGTCTAGATACGGGGCTCGAAGCGTTTTTCTCGCGCAATGTGACCGGTTCCGAAGGTGAAGACTTGATCGAAAAGCAAAATGCCGAACAAGGTGTTATGCCTATTGTTGCGCAAGAGGCATCGGCTTATGGTTACGCTGCAGAAAACCGTCACATGGTAGATTGCTTCCTCGAAGGTCGCACCCCTGATTTGACTTTTTACGATGGGGAACAGGTCGTGCGCATTTTGATGGCAGCCTATCGGTCGGCACAACTCGAACGCTCCGTTGATCCCAATGACGACGACTTAATCGATTTTGTCCCGTTGGTCGCGCAGGGTAAATGGCGCCCCTAAAAGTTAGTGGAGTAGCGTCTTTGGTTTTTGCGGTTGTTGCTTGTGTACAACCGCAAATGCATTCGGAAGCTGTGCTAAATGCTGGGCCGATGCTCGGCGATATTACGACTGATAGCGTTCAGATTTGGGCGGCTGCTGACACTCCGATGCGTTTTAGCGTTGAATTAAAAACGGTTGACGGAGAATGGCAGGCCGCTGTGAACAACCCGGTTTTGCTTTTGTCCAACAATGCTCATCCTCGGGGCAGTTGCGAAATTACGGGTTTGAGCGCTGATACGGAATATCAATATCGTCTTGTTACTAGCGACGGGGTTGTCGAAGCAGAATCGACACAGCAATTCCGCACTAGTGGTGCGGATAAATTTCGCGTTGCCTTCGGATCGTGCGCCGGTGATTGGGGGCCAGATCCCTCACAGTCAATATTTAAAACGATTGCTGAGCAACACCCACAATGGTTTTTATGGATGGGCGATAATATCTACTATAGTCGCGCACGCCAAGAATGGAACGACATCGAAATGATGCGCGAACGATGGAAGATTCAGCGTTCATTGCCGCACCTTCAAGAACTCTTGAGTTCAACGGCTCATGCCTCAGTATGGGATGACCATGACTACGGCCCGAATAATTCTGATAAAACGTATTTCTTGCGCGACGAGTCTTTTGAGTTATATAAAAGTTATTGGCCAAACCCATACTTTGGTAGCGCTGACGACGGCGTTTATTTCACTTTACACCTGAATGGTGTAGATGTGTTCATGCTTGACACTCGTTTCAACCGACAGCCTAATAAGCTTGATGTTAAAGATAAAGAATTGCTTGGCGAGCGTCAGTGGCGATGGCTGGAAGGTGAATTGCGAGACAGCACGGCATCGTTTAAGATCATTGTGTCGGGTATGCAGTTGCTTGCCGAGTATCATTCTTATGAGTCTTGGGCAATGTTTGGCAGTGAAAAGCAACGCTTGTTAGATTACGTAAAGCAACATAAAATTAATGGCATCGTGTTGCTGAGCGGCGACCGACATATCGGCGAAATTTTACGCGATGACCTGGTGCTTGATTACCCGGTAATCGAGTTCACCTCATCACCACTGGCGGCCGGAGTTGGCAGTAGTACTAGCGACGAAACTGCCACGCGGCGCATCGCAAACAGTGAAATCACTGCGGAACATTTTGGCATCCTCGATTTCGATTTTAGCGGCACAGATCCAACCTTAATCTATTCTGCAATGGGGCAGCGTGGCGAACAATTAGGGCTCAGCTATACCTTGCGTGCCTCGCAATTAATGTCGCCACAATAGTAATTGCTTAATGCGCAGCGCAGCGCGAAACTAGGGC
>CAWWAN010000113.1:0-5198 GCA_963934925.1 uncultured bacterium
GATGTAAACAACTTCGCCGCGTACCGCGTACTGCACATTCATCAAGCCGATCACACCAAGCTCAAGTGCCATCAACGTTGTTGACTCGCGAATTTCATCAAGGATGGTATCGGACAAAGTCATCGTAGGAATCACGCAAGTGGAATCGCCAGAGTGAATTCCCGCTTCTTCGATGTGCTCCATTATGGCGCCAATCACCACTTCTTCTCCATCGGAAATACAGTCGACATCGACTTCGATGGCGTCTTCCAGAAACTTGTCAACCAAAACAGGGCGGTCTTTAGAAACGACAACCGCCTCGGCCATATAGCGCTTAAGATCTTTTTGGTCGTAAACGATTTCCATTGCGCGGCCACCTAGAACGAAACTAGGGCGCATCAATACTGGAAAGCCAATTTTATCGGCAATGACAGCAGCCTGCTCTTCGTCAAATGCAATGCCATTGGCTGGCGATCTCAGCTCGAGCTTGGTGAGCATTTCAGCGAACATGCCGCGATCTTCTGCGCGGTCAATTGCTTCAACCGGCGTGCCTAAAATAGGGATTCCAGCCTCGTGTAAGCCAGCTGCTAAGTTAAGCGGGGTCTGGCCGCCGAATTGTACGATTACTCCATCTGGTTTTTCGCGACGGCAGATTGCTAATACATCTTCGTGAGTAAGCGGTTCGAAGTAAAGGCGATTTGAAATGTCAAAATCAGTTGAAACCGTTTCAGGGTTTGAGTTGACCATTATCGATTCAAATCCCATATCACGCACCGCTAAAGACGCGTGTACGCAACAGTAATCAAATTCAATGCCCTGGCCAATGCGGTTTGGCCCGCCGCCAAGAATCATTATCTTTTTGTTGCCACTAACTTCAACCTCGTTTGAATCGACATCGTAAGTCGAATACATATAAGGGGTACTAGCCGCAAACTCAGCCGCACAAGTGTCAACTAAGCGATAGCCAACCTTGACGCCTAGGCTTTCGCGATGTGCCAAAACCTTCGCCTCAGTGGCCGCCGTAGCTTCTGCCAAACGCGCATCTGAGAAACCAGCCCGCTTTAGGCTGCGCATGGAGTCTTTGTCGATGCTAGAAAGAGCTTTGTCTTGCAAGTCGCGATCGGTAATTGCCAAACGCTGCATGAATGTTAAAAACCATGGGTCGATACCGCTTAGTTTGTGTACGGTTTCTACGCTGTAATCAGCACAGAAGGCATCGTAAACGGCAAATAGACGCCCAGGAGCCGGGCGCGAAACCTTTTGACGTATTTCTTCTGCGTCAAATTCGCGGCGCTTACCTGAGAAACCAACACGTTCTATTTCTAAGCCGCGAATCGCTTTTTGAAAAGACTCTTCGAAGGTGCGGCCAATCGCCATGGTTTCACCAACAGATTTCATTTGCGTGCCCAAAGTCGAATCCGAGTTTGGGAATTTCTCAAATGCAAAGCGCGGCATTTTTGTTACCACATAATCAATCGATGGTTCGAAACACGCCGGTGTCTCTTTAGTAATGTCATTTTGCATTTCGTCGAGCGTGAACCCCACGGCCAACTTAGCAGCAAACTTTGCAATCGGGAACCCCGTCGCCTTAGAGGCTAGCGCCGATGAACGCGACACGCGCGGATTCATCTCGATGACAATCAGATCGCCATTTTCTGGGTTAACAGCAAACTGCACATTGGAGCCACCAGTCTCAACGCCAATTTCGCGCATAATCGCAAACGATGCATCGCGCATACGTTGGTATTCGCGGTCAGTCAAGGTTTGAGATGGGGCAACTGTAATTGAATCGCCGGTATGCACACCCATCGGGTCGAGGTTCTCAATCGAACAGATAATCACACAATTATCTTTGCGGTCACGCATGACCTCCATCTCGTATTCTTTCCAGCCAATCAAACTCTTTTCAACTAACAATTCGTTTACTGGTGACAAGCGTAAACCGCGTATCGCAATTTCTTCGAACTCTTCAGCGTTGTAAGCAATGCCGCCACCAGAACCGCCCATTGTAAAGGCAGGCCGAATTACACAGGGCAAGCCAATCTTCGCTACCGCCGTTTTAGCCTCGTCAAGGGTGCGCGCAATTTCACTTTCAGCACTCGACAAACCAATCGCGTCCATGGCGTCGCGGAATGCGTCGCGATCTTCGGCTTTGAAAATGGCCTCGGCGGTTGCGCCAATCATTTCACAATTATACTTCTCAAGCACTCCGTTCTTGTCAAGCTCGAGGCCCACATTCAAAGCAGTTTGCCCGCCAAGCGTTGGCAGAATTGCATCGGGTCGCTCTTTCGCAATAATGCGTTCAACAAACTCGGCAGTAATCGGCTCGATGTACGTTGCCTCAGCCAACTCGGGGTCGGTCATGATTGTCGCTGGATTACTATTCACCAGTACAATGCGATAGCCTTCTTCGCGCAGAGCTTTAATAGCTTGGGTGCCGGAATAGTCGAATTCGCAGGCCTGGCCGATAACAATTGGGCCAGAACCTATGATGAGGATGGATGTAATGTCGTCTCGTCGGGGCATGGTTGACCTTAGGTTGGCCTATTCTAGCGCCGCCCGAAGCCTACTGATTAGCAATTATTATTTTTGCTACATCATTGACCCAATAACCCTCACAAACTAGCGGACGCCCGGGCTTTTCGATTAATATTAAAGTCAGTTTTCCGTCTTTTGATTTCTTGTCATGCCCCAATAAACGTCGTAATGCAGACGCCGTCGGCACCTTCATTTTTGTGACGGCGTCGAGGCCCATGCTGCGACTTAACTTGAGGTTGTCGGCAGCGAGTTTGGCGCTGCACAACTGCTGCTCTACAGAATGGTTGATGGCGCAACGAATGCCGAATGAAACAGCCTCGCCATGACTGAGTTTGCCGTTGCTTGCTGACTCGAGTGGATGGCCAAAGGTATGCCCGAAGTTGAGAATTTGTCGTGTCTTGGTCTCTTTAGGGTCGCTGGAGACTACTTTTGCTTTATATTTTGCTGCAATCTGCACTAGTTCACGCAACGTCGGCGTTGATTTGCGAAGTTGTATTGCATTAGCTTCGAGGCATAGACGCCATAATTTGCCGCCAGCGAGCAGGGCGGTCTTTTGTAGTTCGCCCAGCCCCGAGCGAAATTCGCGCTCGGGTAGAGACTTGAGCCAGCGAAAATCGGTATGTACAAATTCAGGGAAATGGAAGGCCCCAATCATGTTCTTGGCACCGAGTGCGTTGACGCCAGTTTTCCCACCGATGCTTGCATCAACCATCGACAATAGGGTAGTTGGTAAGCATGCCCAACGAACTCCACGCAAAGTCATCGACGCTGCAAAACCGACAACGTCGCTAGTGACTCCGCCGCCGACGGCAAGCACTAAGCTATTGCGATCTACATTTGCCTTCAGCAATTTGGTGGCTAGCTGTACCGCACTCTCGACGGTTTTGTTTTTTTCACCTCTGGCCGCCTTAATGAGTTTCATGTTACAGCCACTATCTATCACTCCAGCAGTTGATTGACGCAATAAATATTCAGGGACTGCAGAGTCATAAACGACGACCACTGAAGAAACATGTGGACGCATGCGTTTCAAGTATTTCGTGCAGTACTCGCGTAGCCCGGAGTTGGCGAAACTAACCTTTGTCTGCATTGCGCTGCTCGCGTCTACGTTGGCGGGCGGCTAAAGCTCGCATAGCCTCATTGCGTTGGCGGTTCTCGCGCCGTACTGCAAAAAATAGAATTAGCCCGAGTACCATGATGGAGCCGAGAAACGCAAAGATCAGAGGATTGGCATCGTCAGGCATCAGTGTCTCTTGCTCGCGTGAGTCGTAAACGACAAACACAGGCACACGCCGTGCTGCTCCTTGGCGATCGACATACGCCCACAGCATTAAAAAGTAGCCGTGCATGATGGAGTTGCCCTGAAACGCGTCTAAAGCAAAATCATCGGCTGCTTTTACATGTAACAAAGTATCACCCAAAAAACTATTGCGCAGCCAACCAGACGATATTTCGCGGCTACGCAAAGAATTTTCTCCGGTACGCACGGCGTGAGCTTCAACCACTTCTCCGCCAATTTCAAATATTTGTCCGCGATATAACTCAGGGTTTTTTACTAGGTCAGTAAGCGTAGCGAAATCAAGCAGAATCGCTTCTTCGTTGGCCTTGGCGGCCCTTTCAGGGTCGCGCTTCATTTCGCGCGCCACGTTGGCTAGGTGCCACATTTCTTTTAGCTTGTTTAATTCTAAAGTGTTATTGTCGGTACCAATAGGCTGATCTTTCAGCTTATTTAGCATCCGCATGTCGGGCTGCGTCAGCGGTAGCTCGGCAGGCACTGAAGGCTCGAGTTTGTTGCCGACAAACAAAGGCGCGGTAATCCATTCACCGTTAATCCGTTGGCGATAGTTTTTGTAGAAATAACCATCTGCTAACACGAAGTTATCTGCTCCGAATAAAGTCTCTGGAGCTTGTGCCGCAACGAAAAACATAGAGTCGCCATCTTCAGTTTTCAGTAGAGTCCAGTACTCAGCCGGTTCGCCGATAACGCGAATAATATTTCGCGCGTCTAATATCTCACCGCGCGCGCGAAAAACTTTACCGCGATGCGCGCTTGGGTCGTTGGCGCTATTAACGAAATCGTATTCGGGCTCTCCAAGCAAAAACACCCATGATGAAAGTAGGGCGCCAGAATTATAAAGGGTAGTGGCAAATGCTTCTGGCTCGAGCATCACTCGCTCGGCATCCGTAGAATCTTTAATCGTCGCTAACAAGTCGACATCGAATATTGGCAGCAACGCCTCAATATCGATTAAAGGTTTGTCTTGCTCGGGCACGTCAGCATCCGAGACAGACGTGGAACTATTCAGCTGAATTAAAACAGCTATGCAAACCATTAAGCCAATAATGGAGAAGGTCAGGCGCTTCTTACTTTTTGCAGCATCGATTGCCGCTTTCTTTTTGAGTTTGTCTCGGTTACTCATGATTGTTTAACTCGCTTGGCGCGGTACCGGTTCACAGCATCGGCAAAGCTTGCAAATAATGCCCGAGTAGCTGCGGAAGCCGGAGTTTTTTCTGGATGCCATTGTACGCCGACAACGAATTCTTTGTCAGGCAGTTCTATAGCTTCAATAGTTCCGTCGTCTGCGGTGGCAACCACTTTTAGTGGAGGACTCACCGAATCTAAACCTTGGTGGTGATAAGAAAGTATCGAAAACGGCTCGCTACCAACGGCGTCCTTCAGC
>CAWWAN010000114.1:0-5151 GCA_963934925.1 uncultured bacterium
ATAATATTACAAATATTATTCTCGTAGATGCGAGTGAGAGCTTAAATGGAAGCAGCTTATGTGTCCATCAGCTCTTATTAAAGCTAATGATCTCCTCAACATCGCCTTCCAGGATATGCTGCTCGAGCTTTTTGCCGTCATTCAGTGCCCATGAACACTCTTCACCATTGAGGCTTTTAAAAGACAAGGACGTCCCATCTTCTCTTATCAAGCCTTCGTAGTAAGTAGGCGATTTCGTCTCCGAGTCCACCTTCATCATTTGAAACACAGCTCGCGTGCTATCCACCCCTAGAACATAAATAGAACGCAGCACATCCTTTTGATTTTTATCGCGGATGGAAATAAACAGAAAGCGACCTGAGCAAATGAGCCGTGATGTCATGAGTAAAGACTTGTCGGAAGACTTGAAGTCTCCAACTAGTTTTACTAAAAAATCATGCTCTTCTATATAGTTTTCAGCCAGATCCTTCTTGTCACTTGACTCATTTACCCGACGAGGTTTTTTAGGGCTTTTTTCAAACAGTTTTAAGCAATCTTTCGCCTTGTTGCTTTTTTGCGTGGAAGTCACCGTCATGAATTCCTTTTCTCGAAAAAAACCCTTACTCTGGAACACGTTTTTCTCGATAAAATTCTCCCTGCGAGTGTATACGCCCAAAGGGTCTGTTAGCACCATGTCGGGGTATGCAGTGGTATAAAACTCTGTATCTTCATTTCCAGAGACATAGGTGAATGGAGTGCGATTACTATCTATGGAAAGAGCCCAGAACTGCTTTCCATCTTCACTAAAGCCTTCAATAGCTAAAGCTTCTAAGCCATCGGTGATCGTGCGCGTCAGCAGATATTGATCGTCGAGGATCATCATGGAATGACTCTCGGAATTCATGTAGATAAATTGCGGGTTGTCGCTTCCCATAGTCCAGTCAAATGCAGTGCTTGTTTTCCAGCGTCCGACTCTATCCAGCCACCAAGAGTACTCTTCCTTAGTAAGCTCGGCATCCTTTTGTTCTTCTTGCGCAGCGTTTACACTCGAGGTCAATAATCCGCACGCGATAAGGAGGAGTACCGTCAGGAGAGAACGAGATGAATTTTGTTTCATCTTCACAGATTATCATATTCTTTGTTCTGGAAGCCGCCAACCGCTCTGTTTCATTGGCTTGAATCAGTCGAGTTAGCTCCTAAATGGAAGCAGTGTATGGGTTTGTACGCAGGGGGCTGTAAGGCTAGGTGTGTTTTCCCTTATCTTCACCCAGGAATGAGAGGGCAAAGTTTTGGTCGTTACGCCCCCCCCCACGGCTATCCGATGATTTATGATTTAGTATCATGAAAAACTTAAATTACCTTTTACTGACAGCCTTTATTGTTGGCACTATCGGGACTACTGTCATTGCAGGCGAGTACCCTGTGAACGAAAAAGTCGAAGCTATTCTAGAGAGATTCGATAGCAATCAAGATGATGTCATCACACAAGAAGAGGCTGGAAAATTTTGGAAGAGATTGGCAAGGGTCGACCTTAATAAAGATGGAGAAGTCACGAAAAAAGAAATGCTCGAAGCATGGGGAGATGAGCCCCCACGCCCTGATCCAGGGCCTAGGCCAAGAGTGTAGGCTGCCATAGTTCAAGCCAAATTATTTTTAGTCGACGCCTAGCCGTCGCACTATCGTTATATCCTTTTATGGGCTCATGATTGAGCGGTTGCCTGTTTCGCCAGATTAGATGTTCTCGTCGCTGATGATTGATCCTTTAGTGGTCTTCCACCTACCGCGCACGTAAAATCTGCCTCATGTTTTCACCGAAGAGCCGCCAATACATGCAGCAGCCTGATGCTTTCGAGCTCGAGCTTGTTGAGCAATGGAAATCTCAAGATTTGCCAGCGCAGATTATTGAGGCGCGTGCTGGTGCCGAGCCGTTTGTGTTTTTCGAAGGACCACCCACTGCCAATGGCCGCCCAGGCATTCATCACGTGTTTTCGCGCACGCTTAAAGACTCGATGTGTCGTTTTCAAACGATGCAGGGCAAGCGCGTCATGCGCAAAGCAGGCTGGGACACGCACGGCTTACCAGTAGAGCTTGAAGTCGAAAAACAACTAGGTATCTCCGGAAAACCAGACATCGAGAAGCACGGCCTCGGTCCGTTCAACAAGCTCTGTCGCGAATCTGTTTTCACCTATAAATCAGAATGGGAAGGTTTGTCGCAGCGTATCGGCTACGAACTCGACTACGAAAATCCTTACGTGACCTTTGATAACGATTACGTCGAGTCGGTTTGGTTTTTGCTATCGCGTTACGCCGCCAACGATTTACTGTATGCGGGTTCAAAAGTTTTACCTTGGTGTGGACGCTGTGGCACTGGCCTGTCATCGCACGAAGTCAGTCAAGGTTATAAAGATATCGACGACCCATCGGTCTACATCACTTTCCCGCTCATCGATGCTGCCGGCGACTTACAAAACGCCGAATTAGTAGCATGGACCACCACCCCCTGGACACTACCGTCCAACATGGCCGTCTGTGTGCATTCTGATTTTGAGTATGCCATCATCGAATCTGGCGCGCGCCGCTTTGTGATGCTCGAGTCGAAGGCCGCAGCGGTATTTGGTGAAGATAATTACACAGTGGTGGGTAGTGTGCAGGGCGAGTCGCTGAAGGGTCTAAGTTACACTCCGCTATTCACTTACGATGACGGTATTGTCATCAATGAAGGCTCGAATCGTCACATTGTAGTGACCGATAGCTTCGTCTCAGATGAAGATGGCACCGGCATGGTGCACATGGCGCCGTACGGTGCCGACGACTTTAGAATCGCGCAGTCGAATGACATCCTCGCGATGCTGGCTGTCGGTGAAGATGCGCGCTTTGTCAGTGATGTGTCCACGGTTAGTGCAGGCACGTTATTTAGAGACGCCAACAAAGATTTGTCGCGCGACTTGAAAGAGCGCGGGCGCATGTTGAAGGTCAGTCAATGTAACCATAGTTATCCGCATTGTTGGCGTTGTGAGACACCGCTGATTTACTTTCCGGCTCCGGCGTGGTTCTTACGCACTACGGCCTATAAAGACAAAATGATCGAGCAAAATAAGCAGATCAAATGGGCGCCGCCTGAGATTGGCGAAGGACGTTTTGGCGAGTGGCTAGAAAACAATATCGATTGGGCGTTGTCGCGCGATCGATTCTGGGGTACGCCGTTGCCGGTTTGGATTAACGAAGACGATGAAGACGATTGGATTTGCGTCGAATCTTTTGCACAACTCGGCGAGTTGTGTGGTGGCTTACCCGAGAACTTTGATCCCCACCGACCGATGGTCGATGACATTACTTTCGAAACCCCGACTGCTGGTAAGTCGGGTACCATGCGTCGTGTAACGCAAGTGATTGATTGTTGGTTTGATAGTGGTGCAATGCCACTCGCGCAACATCATTGGCCTTTTGAAAACCGCGAGTTAGTCGCGGAACAATTTCCGGCCGACTTTATTTGCGAAGGTCTTGACCAAACACGTGGCTGGTTTTATTCACTGCATTCGATATCTACTTTCTTGACTCAGCACGATGAAAAGTTGTGGCAGTCGGGTGAGTTGTGGGGCGCAGAATTACCACGTCTCGAAAGCGGTTCAGCTTTTAAGTCGTGTTTAGTCAACGGCTTGATGCTTGATAAATCTGGGCAGAAAATGTCTAAGAGTAAGGGCAACATTGTGGTGCCAGGAGATGCCATCGCCGAGCATGGTGCCGATGCGATTCGTTGGTCTTTATTGTCCGGCGGAGCTGCGCATTTGTCGCGCCGTTACGACAACCAAGCGGTGTCAGATGTGCGACGCAGAGTACTAGGTACACTCGGCGCAAGTTATGATTTCTTCGCACTTTACGCCAAATCAGAGGGCTTCGATGCTAGTACGGCATTCCCCGAATTGGCGAGCCGCCCAGCTATTGATCGTTGGGTGTTATCGCAAGTTTCAGCAGCTGCTGCCAAGGCCAGTGAAGCGTTCAGCGAGATGCAACCATCTAATGCATTACGCGCTATCGAAGACTTTATCGTTGACGATTTATCTAACTGGTACATTCGCCGTTCGCGCCGCCGTTTTTGGGGCGACGAAGGTGAAGCATCGCAACGCGCGGCCTTCGCTACTTTGTATCAAGCTTTGCATGCGGTGTTACGTATGATTGCACCTGTGACTCCGTTCTTTGCGGATGCGATTTGGGGCGAACTTGTCGGTGGCGAATCTGTTCATTTACAAAATTACCCTGATAGTAAGAACTCAAATGATAAAGCTATCGCCGGTGCTTACGACGCTGATTTATCCGCGGCGATGAATCCGATTATGCGTGCTTCAAGTCTCGGACGCTCGGTTCGCGAGCGCGTGCAAATCCGTGTGCGTCAACCTTTGTCTTCGATGGTAGTGCACATTGCTAAAGAAAACAAATTGGCAATGTCACCGCGTGAATACAGCGACGCTTTGCGTCAAGAATTGAACGTTAAAGAGGTCACCTGGATTGACGGTACTCCCGACTTCTTGAAAGTAAGCGCCAAGGCCAACTTTAAGACTCTAGGGCGCAAGGCCGGCAAAAACATGAAGGCTTTAGCGGCATTGATCGGCGAGATGCCACGTGAACAGATTTTTGCATTGCAAGGCGGTGAAGAATTGAGCGTCGCGGCGGGTGGCGAAAACTACACCTTAGTCAATGAAGATATCATCTTGCAAACAGAAAGCGCCGAAGGGCTTGAAGCGGCTACCGATGGTTATGTGACTATCGGATTGAACACTGAAATTAGTGCCGAACTACGCGCCGAAGGTATCGCGCGTGAAATCACTAACCGTTTGCAGACTCAACGTAAAGAAGTGGGCTTAGAGATGAGCGACCGCATCGAAGTAAGCTTACGCGGATGTGAAGAGGTGCAGCAAGTGCTGGACGTCCACACCGAAGCCATCGCAACCGAAGTTCTGGCGCCAGGCGGCATATTCTTTAGCGCAGATGCTCTCGATGTCGACCATATCAACTATCGACAGTGGGATTTACCCGATGATTTGTCGATTGAAGTGATTATTGGCAAGATTGAGGTTACAACCGCTAGTTGAGGTGGTACATTAATTATGTGTCAACGGCATTGTTCAGAGGCATAGGCCGCCGGTTCGATACCTCTTAATAGGAAGCATCGCTCTG
>CAWWAN010000115.1:0-5141 GCA_963934925.1 uncultured bacterium
GCATAGCCATGTGAGCGCGACTCTCCTATCGCATCTAGGCCCATAAAGCTGGCGGCCTCTCGTGACGCCATGCTGTCGTTGTAGCGCGTTGGGAACATCGCTTTAACAAAATCTTTGCGGGAGAAGTATGGGTGGCCTGTGCCTATAAAAATATCGGGGAAGCCGTCGGCGTTAATATCGGCAGTGCTGTGGCCCATATCACCTTGTGAGGTCATATTGCCAAAGGCCGTGTTCTCGCGGAAAGTACCATCTTTATTATTAATAAAAAGGCTGCTTGCATTAGAGCCGGTAAACTCATACTTGGGAATAAACAAGTCGAGAAAGCCATCGTTGTTGAAGTCTTCAAATGAAGCGCCGAATGATCGGTACGGATCTTGCACTCCTGCCGCTAGCGCTTTGTCCGTAAATGTGCCATCGCCATTATTATGGTATAGGATGTTGGCTTGATCGAAATTACCTACAATCACGTCAACAAAGCCATCGTTGTTGTAGTCACCTGCGCTACAGTGCTTAAAATCACCTTGCTGACTAATGCCGGATATGCCCGACACATTAGTAAACCGCAGATTGCCATCGTTGCGATAAAGTTCACAGGGCGGGCGCACGCTGCCTGTGCTCAAAGACGAGGATAGGAAGATGTCCAAGTCGCCATCATTGTCGTAATCAAATGTGGTACCGCCAAAGTTTGCAACCATTAAATTACAGGCGCCAGAAGTTGCTGACACATCGGTAAATTTACCTAAAGTATTAAGATCATTGCGAATCAGCACATTTACTTCAGGGCCAGAAAAGCCCCCGTTAACAAAGTAAATATCTTTGTCGCCGTCATTGTCGAAGTCGGCAGCGAGTACACCCCAGCTTTCGTCTCTGTTTCCCGGCATCGCCCATATCCCATTCATGAGCGCGAACCTTTGGGTTGGCTGTTGGCGATAAAACTGATCTTCCATGCCAGCGGTAGTGACAATTAAATCTAGCCGGCCGTCATTATCAAGATCAACCATCGCCACGCCACGGCCATAACCCGGAGACTCGGAGCCTGTCGCTACAGCTTCATTGTCAAAAAACATCGGCTCAGAGTGCGAGTAGTCATAGACTTGCGCATCAATAGCAGAAAAGCCTGTCGCTGAAAAAGTGCAGGCTACTGAAAGGATTTTCCAAAAGGAAGACATGGGCTATTAAAATGTATGCGTTTTGATTTTCTGGGGCGTTTTAATCATACAACAGAATCTGCTTTTCTGCCATATGAAGACTGTAAAATAAGCGCTTATGACGAATAATGTAGCCGATTTCCTCGCTTCTGTAAACGAAGCCGCCTTACAGTGCGCTATCCTGTGTAGAAAAGTGCAAAGCGAGATGCTGGCGTCGATGGACAAAAGTGACAGCTCCCCAGTCACCATAGCTGATTATGGCTGCCAGGCGCTTATTCACCGCGCTATTTTGCTTAACCATCCTGAGCATGCGCTAATTTCCGAAGAAGGCAGCGATCACCTACGCAAAAACGCTGCGGATAGTGAAATATCAGCCATTGTGCGCTTGGTAAGCGATGCTCTTGGCAGCGCAGTCACGATAGACGACATCTGCGGATGGATTGACCACCGCGGCCCAACCCGCCCTGAATACACTTGGTCTATTGACCCTATCGATGGCACCAAAGGCTTCTTGCGTCGCGCGCAATATGCCGTGGCAATCGGGCTATTACAAGGCTCTACACCTGTAGGCGGCACGCTTGTTTGCCCTAGCTTACCGTATGACCTAAACGATGATAACTCGCCATTAGGCGTACTGATTAGTGCTAGTGGCCCGGGCACTGCTAAGAAATTCGCCATTGATGCCGAATTATCCGAGTCTATTTCCAGTAACTCGAGCGGGGATCCGGCCTCTATGCGTGTCTTGGGCAGCGTAGAGTCAGCACATGGCGACCCGGCGCTGGTCACCGGCATGATGGAGGCTTCCAGGATTACCGGAGGCTTTGTGCGTTATGACTCGCAGGCTAAATATGCTGTAATCGCAATGGGCGGCGCTGAAATGTACGTGCGCCCTCGCTCAAAGCCCGACTATCGTGAAAACATCTGGGATCACGTCGCTGGCGTGGCCATTTGTGAGGCAGCTGGCGCTGTAGTCAGCGATGTTGACGGCAAAGCCCTCGATTTTGGGCATGGCGACAAGCTTTTAGAGAACCGCGGGGTTCTTGCCACCGCCAATCCACTAGCCCACAAACTAGCGATTGATGGCATAAAGGCTACCGAAAACGCCTAATTCTTGGGATAATGGTTATCCATGGATAACAATCTTACCTCAAGTGATGAAGCGCTCATCTACCACAGCCAAGGACGTCCCGGAAAAATAGAAGTCGTCCCGACCAAGCCATGTCTAACTCAAATTGACTTGTCGCTAGCCTACTCGCCTGGAGTAGCCGAGCCTTGCCTCGAGATTGCCAAAGATCGCTCTAAGGTTTTTGAATATACCGCCAAGGGTAATTTGGTTGCGGTTATTACCGATGGCTCTGCAGTTTTGGGCCTCGGCGATATTGGCCCTGACGCGGCGAAACCTGTCATGGAAGGCAAGGCGGTCTTGTTCAAGAGATTTGCTGATATTGATGTGTTCGATATCGAACTCGGCACCAAAAACGTCGATGAGATTGTCGCCGCAGTCAAGGCTATTGCCCCGACAGTCAGTGGCATTAACCTCGAAGATATTTCAGCACCCCGTTGTTTCGAAATCGAAAGGCGCCTGCAAGAAGAATGTGACATCCCTGTTTTCCATGATGATCAACATGGCACTGCGCTGATTACTGGTGCAGCTTTACTCAACGCACTCGAGGTCGCCGGCAAAGATATTGCTAACTGCCAGGTGGTGGTTAATGGTGCGGGCGCTGCAGCAGTGGCCTGTTCAAACTTTGTTATTAGTCTAGGCATCAAGCGTGAAAAACTTATCATGTGTGATTCCAAGGGCGTACTTTATAAAGGGCGCACCAATGGCATGAATGAATTCAAAGAACAGTTTGCCGTTGAAACCGAAGCGCGCACGCTTGCTGAAGCGATGGTCGACGCTGATGTATTCATTGGCGTATCAGTAGCAGACACTGTTACTCCAGACATGTTGCTCGACATGGCACCGAATCCCATTGTATTCGCGATGTCGAATCCTGATCCTGAAATTACTTACCCGTTAGCAAAGAAAACACGTTCCGATGTAATCATGGCTACGGGACGCTCTGATTACCCTAATCAAGTAAATAACGTTTTAGGTTTTCCGTTTGTCTTTAGAGGTGCGCTCGATGTGCATGCTACATGTATTAATACGGAAATGATGCACGCTGCGGCTCACGCACTTGCCGATTTGGCTAAAGAGCCGGTACCGTCCTCGGTGGCGGCGGCTTATGGCGAGCAAAAGATTGAGTTCGGCCCCGAGTATTTAATTCCGAAACCACTCGATCATCGTGTGCTACGCCGCGTTTCATCAGCAGTAGCAGAAGCGGCTATGAGTTCCGGTGTCGCACGCAAGCAAATTGATCTTGAAGAATACGAGCGCGTGCTCGGCGAAAAATTAGGCCCGCAGCGCGAGCTGATGCGCGATATTGTGGCTAAGGCACAACGCTCAAACAAACGTATTGTTTACCCCGAAGGCGCGGCGACGCGCGTGTTAATTGCTGCGCAAGCTGTCGTTCAAGAGAACATTGCGACGCCAGTGTTGTTAGGTAACGAAAGTTTTATTCGACAGCGCGCTGATGAAATGAAAATAAACTTGACGGGTGTTGAAATAATCGACCCGGCCACCTCTCCGCGACTAAACGCTTACGCCGATGAAATGTTAAAAATTCGTCGCGTGCGCCGCGGTAATGAAAAGCGTGCGCGCCAGCAAGTGCTCGACCCATTGTGGTTCGGCCCGATGATGCTGCGTATGGGCGATGCCGATGGTTTGGTATCTGGTGTAACGAAACGCGTGCGTAAAACCATGCCACCGATGCTAAAAACGGTGCCATTACGTCAAGGCGTGCGCCTTGCTTGTGGCATGTCGATTATCTTTACTAAAACCGGGCCGTTATTCTTGGCTGACACATCAGTCAACGTCGACCCTAACGCGGAAGAACTCGCCGAAATAGCGATGCTGGCTGCTGAAGAAGTGCAAGCCTTCGGCATCGAGCCCATCGTGGCAATGGTTAGCTTCTCAACAGCTGGCGGTACTGCCCACCCGCGCACCGATAAGATTCGTCACGCAGTGCAAATGGTGCGCGAAGAAGCGCCAGATTTGATCATCGACGGCGAGATGCGCGTCGACGCAGCATTGTCGCCAGTAATTCAATCGCGTTACGATAATTTAAACTTGGGCGGGAAAGTGGCAAACGTGTTAGTCTTCCCTAGTCTTGAAGCGTCAAACATCGCTTTCAATCTAATTGACACTCTCACCGATTACTCCACAGTCGGTCCAATGATGCTCGGTCTTGAAAAGCCAGCTCACCTACTTCAGCCGCACTCTTATGGTGTTTCCGATGTAGTACACATGACAGCTCTTGCTTGTTACTCTAGCGAGACTGCCGACGTTCCAATTTTGGCATAACAGCCAACCCTAAAAAATGACAGAGTCCATAACACTATGGCTCCCAGCGGCGCAAAGCCCTGAGGAGCAAGAAGCAAGCACATGGATCGGCATGGCTGCCGAACAACTCGAACGTAAGTTCGAAGATATCCACGGCATTCAGCTCGATAAGTACAGCCTCGACGCGCGCCGTCAGCCAATGCAATGGCGTGTAGCCGTTACGGTTTACTTCGAAGGCGACACGATGCCCGAGTCTGATAATAGCTTGGCAAATCTACCCAGCTTGGGCAGCGATGCACAACGCGCAGTGATTATCGGCAGTGGCCCAGCAGGCTTATTTGCCGCACTCGATTTAATCAATCGCGGATGGCAAGTCACCGTCCTTGAACGCGGCAAGCAAGTGCAAGAGCGCCGTAAAGATATTGCTAACTTAAATCGTGGCGAAGATGCCGATGGCGAAAGCAATTATGCGTTCGGCGAAGGCGGCGCTGGCACTTACTCTGATGGCAAGTTGTACACCCGTTCTTCAAAGCGCGGCAACATCGATCGGGTGATTGATACGCTGATTGCTTATGGCGCGCCCGACACGATTTCATCTTCATGGC
>CAWWAN010000116.1:0-5101 GCA_963934925.1 uncultured bacterium
CCCCGCCAGTGACCACAGCACGCTTCTTAGGGTCAATCTGGACGCCAAGCCCAGCCATTAGTCCGCCATAGGAATTGGTGCGCCCCTGCTCGCCTTTGCCAGATTTATCACTTAATGGCCGCAGTTTACCAACCCATGCCATCGCGCTTTTCTTATTTAGGCTATTTGCTTTTACTGGCTTATTACGCCACGAATATACATTTGATGCATACGAGTGAACATTAAAGATAACATCGTCACCGAGGGAATCAATGGAACGCGCGAGTTCTTCGCGTACGATATCCAGTTTCGTGAACTGAGTGAATCCACGCTCACGAAAGTCATCCTTTGAAATGACCTCTTCAGCCATCGAACCTGACACATCAATCACAAATACTATTTGCCGGCTTGAAGTTTCGATGCCCATGAAGCTGCCTTCCGTTTTGTTATTCGCCGGATGATACTCGGCATTTGCTACAGCACGTGCGGACCGTGACTTCTCAATTTGTGCCAAGCTAGGTAATTCATAATGTTCTTTTGCGCGTTGCCACCAATCGCTCCAGAGTTGCGGATTGTCATTAAACTGATTATCTGTTATTGCCACTAAAGTCGGCCAAACCTCTTCGGAAAGCCGGCCCTTCGCACTAGCCAGCAAATCAACCAAAGGACCAATGGCTTGCTTAGAGCGCACTGTTCGCAATGCAACACAAGCAGCTACATTCACCGCCGACAGCTCGTCATCAAGCGCGGCAATGAGTGGCGGTGCCGCTACATCTTCATGCGCAAGCCCCATTTGTTCAAGAGCCTGAACAGCGGCGGCACGGATAATTCCGTTGGAATCGCTCGCCAGTATTACGCTGATGGACTCTATCGATAGATAGTTCTTTAGATTACCGCATAAATTTACTGCCCACAATCTACATTCAGGGTCGGCACTTTCTAAGTAGGTCCTTCCGGCTTCTGAAAAATCTCGCCAGCGCATATCACTGGCAGCATGCAATATTGCAGCGATACGACCGTCCTTTTTCCCTTCTTCAACCACCTCGAGCAGAGGCAGACGATTGAGGTGATCTTGAAAACCACTCAGTACGATGCGCGCGGCACGAGCCGCATCGGACTGCTTATCGGTAAGCACAGGTATCAACACCTCAGCAATAGAGACTGATTCTTCACCCGCGAGTGAGTAAACTAACTCAACCCGCATGGACGGGTCTTTCTCTTGGCGGAAAAACTTTTTAAAGTCTTTAGCCATTTCATCAGCCTGAAATAAAAAGGTTGAGCTAATCAGCAATGTGGAAACAAGCATTCGCACAGATTAGCATCTTCATGAAACTTTCGCTCAGCTCTCATCTGCTTGTTTACTCTGACTTGCAAAGCCCTAGCCTTAAAGCGCTAGCTGAAGGCGGCGTGCCGCAACTCGAGCTCTGGCTAGCTGAACCACATGTTCCATGGCGCAACGCCGAACGACTGAGTGCATTTAAACAACAGCTCGACGATTTCGGATTAACAGTACCTAGCGTTCACTTGCCCTTCTACCCATCGGTACCGCAGCTGATGAACGATAACGCACGCTGGTCAGTGATTGATGCTAGCGAGTCGCAGCGAAGAATCGCTATTGATGGCGCCGCGCAGGGACTCGCCGCAGCGGCCACTCTAGGTGCCGAATGCGCGGTGTTGCATTTGGGATGGCAGAAAGACGACTGGGATGCGCACAGTTACGGCTGGTCACGCGAAGCCGTCAGTGAGTTGATGGTGGTGGCTAAAAAGGTCGGCGTAAGGCTGCTGCTTGAAAACATCATATCGCCGGGTACGCGCGTGAGTAAATTAATGGAATTGCTCGACGAAGTAGATCCGCGTGGTGAAGTTGGAATTTGCCTAGACCTGGGTCACGCTAACATCGAAGGCGATGTCGCCGCCGAGTTATTACTAGCAATGCCAAGACTGGATCATATTCATCTGCACGACAACGATGGCAGCGAAGACGCTCACCTCTGCCCCGGCAGCGGCACCATTGCGTGGCCACAAGTTATGGATTTATTACAAGACAACGGCTTCGATGGCTATGCCGCGCTAGAACTGCGTGACTATTCAAGAGGAGAGCACACTGCAGCGCAAATCATCGATAAACACTTTCAGCAATCTGCCGATTTCATAGAGCAATGGTACAAGAAATAGCCCTGCGATTACTCGGCGAAGGACTTACGCTAAGCGAGCTGAGCCCTGAAGCTAGCTCTCGGCGCTACTTCCGCGTTCATGGCAAACAGCTGTTGATAGTCACCTGCGATCAAGGCCCTGCCACCGCATGCCAAGAGATACTTACGAGTTGTAATATTTATTCTCCTGCCTATGGTGATCACACGGATGGCGGTTATCTCATCGAAGACTGTTGTGATATGCATTTGTCGCACGCAGCGACAGCAGAGAACTATCGCATGCTCATTGAAGACTGGCACAAATTTAGTCGTTGCACATTAGCCGCCGGTCATCCAAATTATGATTTGGCCCTTGACACTGATTTGTTTAAGCGAGAGTTGAAGCAGTTTGTGGGCAGCTATTTAATCGGATTCAAGAAATTGGCTTTGAGCGCTATCGACTTGCAGCACATAAACGATTTATGCGCTGCTCTCGCGCGTGAGGCTTCTTTTGGTCCACAATGTTTACAACACCGTGATTTCCATTGCCGTAACATCATGTTGCACGACAAGTATCCGCGTCCGACCTGGATTGACTTTCAAGACATGCGACGTGGCCCTATTTTTTATGATCTGGCTTCTCTTTATACCGATGCGTATCTCAATTTAAACGACGAAGTATTTGGGCTGATTATTGATGCCGTTGAGGACCTTGGTGACGAGCACGCGATGCACGCTGAAGATGTGCATCCACAGTTCCAGGCAACTGCCCTGCAACGTGTATTGAAGGCCCTCGGAACCTTCGGTCTGCTCCTCAACAACGGGCGCGACGACTACGTAGATGCTGAGCGGCGCGCAAGTATTTGTGCAATTGCCCTTTTAGACCAATTGCCCGATTACTATGATTTACGCAAGTACCTTTGCTAATGACTACTGCCCTACTTCTTGCCGCTGGCAATGCCACGCGCCTTGGTGAAGTTCGTAACGAATTCGCCAAAGCAAACGTACCTGTGAGCGACACCACTCCACTGCGTTTTGCTTTAGAGGCATTGCGAAATGCTGGATACCGTCGAGTGTGGATTAACCTCCATTACAAAGCGGATCAGGTTCGCGAACAAGCGATAGAATATGCCGGTGATCTCGAAATACATTTTTTGTACGAAGGCAAGTTACTCGGAACGGGCGGCACGCTGCTCGAAGTTTGCCAGCGCGATTTCAAATTGCCCCAGTTAATGCTTAACGCAAAAGTATTTGGTGACTTCAACTTACGCCAAATGCTAGATTCTGCAACCGGAAGCCTAATGTTGCATCCCAAAACAGACTCGACGAATTTTGGCGGGTTGTATTTTAAACCAAATCTACAAATCGCAGGATTGGCCACTAAAGGCCAAGTCATTGGCGGTGATCATCAGTGCGCTGTTTACACCGGCATCTGCAGCCCACATCAACTGTGGGTTGATAAACTGCATCAGGAACGTAAAAAACATCCGAATGATTTGCTGTGCATGATTCGCCACGGTTTACTGCCAGCGATTGCGCAAGATGCAACACATGCCTCGGCCGTGCTGCATCGCGGCGATTGGTGTGAGATCAGTACTCCGCAACGTATTGCCGAGGCTGCCAAGTGGCTACAAAGTACCGCTAGTCACGCAAACTAGCGTCAGCATTGCGCAGTATTCGCTTGGCGCCAACGCGTTCGGTTAATCCGCGCGAGTCAAAGTACTCGAGCAACGGCATTAAGTACTTACGAGAAGTGGCGTACTTGTCGCGTAGCGCAGGAATATCCATGCCGCCATCTTTGAGCTGTGACACCACATCGCGGGCCAACTCGGTTACGACGCTGGTCGCAAACAGCATCTCCGCTTCCGGAGAAATACACAATTCACTATCTAACAAATAATCTGACATCTCTGACTCTAGAACATCGGCTACAGCATGGCTCTGCCAGAAATCTTGCCAAGTCGGAGGCTGCAATTTAGATTTGCCCAACAATGCAACCAAATGAGCAGCACTCGCGGCAAATTGCGGGTCTACTTCGACATTTAGGATGGTCCAGTGTTCTCCTTTGGTCACTTTAAGATTTACCTGCGCCAACATTTCACTGCTAAACGACGCCACAACGGGCCATGATTTCTTGCCCACCTGCTGGCGCAACAACGACATCGGAATACGTAAACGATTAGAATTCTTACTGCAAAAGTGCTGCACCGTAGCATCAAGCACATCGAGGATGCCCTGTGCTTCGCCGACGGCCACATAAGATTCGGCCGAGGTCGCTTGCACGTTTTTCTCGGAGACCTGCGCATTAAGCAACTCACGCATTGCCAGTGGCGAATAGCTCAAACTGCGGCACAGCTGAGCAACCGTTTGCGCTTGCCCAGTATTTTTATTCAATATATGCAACAGCAACTCGCCAGGATTATTGATTAAATCAATTTGCTGTAACCACCACTGCATTTCATCGGCATCTCGCGCGCGTAATTTGTAGTCAGCAAATCCCAAAAATCGCAGGCTTCCATAGTTGGCAGCAGGCGACGGGCGACGCAGTAAACAGCGCTGGCCATGTGCTAGAAAGACCTCTTCATCTACGACGATGTCGGCTAAGATCTGCTTCGAACTTTGTTGGCTATAACAATACAGCTTCCCGTGGATGGCGGCAGTACCGGCCATTACATGCACTTCACTGCCTGGCTTCGGCATTGTCAAACGCTCGCCAAACTCAATCGCGACACGCAGTAGCTTGCCACTATTCATGATTGCCGGCTCAATAATGACACTACCGGGATAGCAATCTTGCTTACGTAAATCAGGCAAGTTGAGTGCGGTGCGCAAACCGGGAACCGCCGTTCCTGAACTTTGGCCATGCACATGAATCCGTCGCACGCGCGAATCATGCGCCCCCGGCATGAGCACAACGGTCTCGGACAGGCCAAGGCGGCCACTCGCACAAACACCCGTAACCACAGTGCCCGCGCCTTCAACAGCAAACG
>CAWWAN010000117.1:0-4940 GCA_963934925.1 uncultured bacterium
TGCGGACTCTTTTTCCGACGGTGGCACTTACCAGGCGAGCGATGCTCATTTGATCAAGCACTGCCTAAAGTTAATCGACGAGGGCGCAAACATACTCGATCTTGGTGCAGAATCTACCCGCCCTGGCGCTGAAGAAGTAGATGCCCCAACGCAAATTGATGCACTCAGTAATGCGATACGCGTTTTAGCACCGCTAGATATTCCACTTTCGATTGATACGCGTAACGCAATAGTTGCCGATTCTTGCCTCGATGCTGGCGCGGTAATGATTAATGATGTGTCGGCTTTTAGCGACGCAGACATGCCAGCGGTAGTTGCAAAGCATGATGCCCAAGTGGTGATAATGCATAGTCGCGCGACGCCTAAAACTATGCATCAGCATTGCAGCTATGATTATTTAATTGGTGAAATTTGCGACGAATTGGCGCAGCGCATCAATCACGGCTTAAACGAAGGCATCAATCCAGAAAGAATCATCATCGACCCTGGCCTTGGATTTGCTAAAGATGCACGCCAGAACTTCGAGATTGTCCATTATCTAAAGGCATTCCGCAGTCTCGGATTCCCTGTATTAGCAGGCCCTTCTCGCAAATCATTTCTTGCCAGCGTACTTCCTGAAAGGGCTGCTGCGCAGCGTGATGGAGCGACAGCTGGTGCCGCAAGTATTTGCGCCTACCAGGGTGCAGAATATTTACGACTCCATTGTGGCGGAATGAATTGGGATGCGGTTAAAATAGCTCAAGCATGCAGCTAAGCGCATTTCACTTCTCGGATGCAATTGAGATTTTAATTCTCAGTGTAGTTATCTACGCTATTTTGCGATTTATTCGCAATACGCGGGGCTCGCGATTGCTGCAGGGACTCATAACCTTCGTTATCTTCTCGGGACTTGTGCTTGGCGCCCTCGAGTTTGTGTTGCCGGGCGGCTTAAGCGTAATCACCTTTATTCTCTCACTAGTTGCTCCAGGACTTGCAGTAATCGTTGTAATCTTGTTCCAAGAAGAGATTCGCGTTGGCATTTCGCGATTCAATCAAGGTGAAAGACTGTTCCGGCGTTTCCGCACTGGGGCCATCGCCATTAACTCGGTGGCGATGATTAGCACCTCATGTAAGCGCATGTCCTTGCAACGCACTGGTGCTCTCATTGCTATCGAGCGCCAACATTCATTAAAACCATTTAGTGAACATGGTGTGAAACTCGAGTTGCCCGTTAGCTCGATGATGCTTGAGACTATTTTTTTCCCGTCAGCGCCTATGCACGATGGCGCGGTGTTAATTCGTGGCACGCAAATCATTGCAGCAAAGTGCGTGTTACCGATGACTACAGCGACTGATGTCCAGAGCAATTATGGCACACGTCATCGCGCAGCCATGGGGCTCAGCGAGAAATCTGATGCCGTGGTTATTATTGTCAGCGAAGAAACCGGAGAAATCGGTATTGCTATAGAAGGAGTCATGCACAAACCTCTAGCACACAACGATGTTGAAGGAATGCTGAACAAGCTATTGTCAACACCCGCCACAGAGAAAAGCGACGATGTTCAAGACGAGCAGCGAGGTCAACTATGAACCGTATCATCAACCTTTTCACAGACGATATTATTCGCAAAGCTCTTGCTGTGTGCTGCGCCTTCTTCTTGTGGCATCAAGTCCAGGGTGCGATTTCAGTAGACCGCCAGGTCAAGTTTGATGTCACGACTCTGTCTCAACAAGGATTGGGCCAAAACAATTTTACGTTGCGCGTCACCCCACCCGATGGATGGAAACTAACCAATCCGTCAAGTGGCGATACCATTTCTATTTGGTTCCGAGGATCCAACTCAGAGTTGCAAAACTTCACTGCGAGTCAGTGCTCGGCAAGTATCGCGGTTCATTTCGACGCCGACAGCACTCAAGACCGCATTGATTTTATTGTGTCGCCAAGCGAACTCGATTGGCTGCGACCAGGCGATGCGCATTATCTACTTAAAGATATAAATAGGGCTCAGCCGCTGCAGAAGCTTACTTTCGAACGTATTACCGAGAACGTGCACGTGTTGGACTATCGTGACATTGCGATTGTTGGCGAGACGGCAAGCACTCACATCATCGATGTCGCGCAAGCCCGTTTCATTAATCACTCGCAGGTTACGCTAACTGGGCCAAAGTTCGCAATGGATCGCTTGCAGCTGCAACTTAGCTATCAAGGCGATGACGGGCTGCCTAGTTTGCTAAACCCACTACGCCTCGCAACCAACACCCGGCAAGATGTGCATCCACGCCTACATCTTGCCGACGAGTGGGAAGCCGCTGGAATACGTATGAGCCCGCGGCAAATTGATGTAAGTGTCCCGGTACGATTAAGGCAAAGCGCAAAGTTTGTCTGGCTGCCTTCTGCAACCGATTTACAAATTTTGCAGGCTGATGATAGTGTTGGTGAATGGCAGGTACGCCCATGGGAACCGACTCAATGGATTGCGGAGCTTCCAAATGTAAGCGCCACCGATGCGCGCGCGACTGTCATTAATACGCAATGGATTAACGACCATGTCGTTTTGCTATTGCCTCTTAGCAATCTATCAAGCGATAGCTTTAGCGGAACTTCCCTGACAGTACAGGCCACGCTGATTGGCTTTGAAAATACCGACGATCTTCTGTATTACCAACAGAACATGCGCATTCGTGCCATCGAACCTGACGATGCGATGGTTACCGTATTACGAATCGAACAATGAGCACCCCCTTATTTGGCACCGACGGTATCCGCGGCAAGGCCGGGGTTTACCCTTTAGTCGACGACATGATATCTCGCCTCGGGCAGGTTTTAGCCTCCCGCCTGCATTGCGATTTCCCTAATGCCAGCACAGGGCACAAAGTCCTAATCGGGCACGATGGTCGGGCTAGCGGCGAATCTTTAGCAGCTGCCATTGCTGCAGGACTCGCATCTGGTGGCATTGATGTCGACATTGTCGGCTTAGCAACCACCCCCTGCGTCGCTTACTTGACTTACGCTGGCAACTACCATAGTGGCGTTGTCATTTCCGCATCGCACAACCCCGCTGCCGATAACGGTATCAAACTTCTCGGGCACAATGGCGCCAAGCTAGAAAACGCGATTGAACAAGAGCTCGAAAGCGAATGCTTAAGCGATAAGCAATTTGCCGAGCACTCGCGTCAAGGTAATATCGCGCGCTGCCAAGATTTATGCGTGGACTACATTTTATGGTTACGTGGTGAGGCTTTTCCTGATCTCGACCTTAGTGGTCAAAAAATTCTTATCGATTGCGCCAATGGTGCGGCAAGTGAAATTGCGCCACGTGTTATGAAGGCCTTCGGCGCTGAAGCAATACTAATTCATGCTGCTCCAAATGGCAGTAACATCAACCTTGATTGCGGCGCAACTAAGCCGCAAGTCTGCGCTACTGAGACGTTAAAGCATCAATATGACGCTGGGCTAAGCCTTGATGGCGATGCAGATCGTGGCATTTTATGCGACAACACTGGGCGCATACTCGATGGCGATACTATTCTTGCAGGACTGGGCCAAGCCATGTCACAGCAACAAAAATTAGCCAACAATACTGTCGTTGCGACGGTCATGAGCAACCTGGCGCTCGAGACATATCTTAAAGAATCAGGCGTGACCCTTCTGCGCACTCAAGTAGGTGATAAGTATGTTGCCCAAGAGATGCGCAACGGTAATCACAATCTTGGCGGCGAGAAGTCAGGTCATATTTTATTTGGTGCCGAGCACGGTTTCAGAGGAGATGGTCTCTACACTTTGCTGCAAGTACTGCAAGCTATACAGTCGCAAAAGGCCTGTTTAAGCGACTTCGCAGCGGATTACAGCGACTTCCCACAGATCCTGAGCAACTTCAAATCTACCAAGCGTTGCTCCTTAGAAGAGCTGCCATGTCTATATGCCGAGTGCCAGAGAATCGACAGCGAACTCGCTGGCCGAGGTCGTACCGTGGTGAGATTCTCAGGAACTGAGATGCTATTACGCTTAATGGTCGAAGCCGACGAAATTGAATTGGTCGAACAATCCCTACAACGGCTCGAAGCTGCTGCGCGGCGCGATAAAATTCTAGCTGATTGACCATGGCAACTTTTTTAGCACTAGAACTGTCGTCGTCGCATTGCACAGTTGCCGTTTCTTGCAACAACAAGATTACGCAGTACGATTTCAGCGACCAACGCGGGCGCGGTGTTATGTGCGCTATTGAAAGCATACTGAGCGAATTGTCGATTGAGCCAAAGCGACTCGATGCCATTTATGTCGGCATTGGCCCTGGATCTTACACGGGATTGCGGATTGCCTGCTCTGCCGCAATGATGTTTGCGTATTCTCTAGGAATAGAATGTCATGGCATTAATTCATTCGAAGCGATGGCATGGCGCGCTGCAAAGCAGCAGCCACTTACTATTATTCTAGACGCCTATCGCCAACAATATTATCACGCCGAGTATTATGTCGAGAAACAAAAACTTATCTGCCGTCAACAACCGCACATCATCGAGCAAGCAGATTGGGACAGTACGCGTGAATCCTCGTCTCCAGATACTTGCGCAGAAGACATCCTTCGTTTTGCAAACGAGTTCATTCACAAACACCCTGATGCGCCATCCAATCATCTGTTTGCCGCCGAACCGCTCTATCTGCGACCACCCGCATTTAGACAACAAAAAAAGAGCGCGACTAAATAAATAGGCGCGCTCTAAAACCTAAGGTGTTATTTACAGATCTTGTGGGCGTACAGTCTTGCGGCCGTTTGACTGAGCGCGTGCTTCTGCTTGTGCAATGACACCGTAAACGAATTCGTTTAGTGCAGAGTAGAACTCGCCAGAAACGTTGCAATCGGCAACAGCATTCTTAGTGCGTGACTTAGAGATGATCATGTCAAGGGTAGCCTTCTTTGAAGCCTTCTTCTTAGCAGCCTTCTTCTTAGGAGCTTTCTTAG
>CAWWAN010000118.1:0-4913 GCA_963934925.1 uncultured bacterium
GAATCGATGTTTACCGCGGCCATTTCGGCATCGCGTTGAACATCGATCGG
This sequence comes from uncultured bacterium, assembly GCA_963934925.1. Classification (GTDB taxonomy): domain Bacteria; phylum Planctomycetota; class UBA1135; order UBA1135; family UBA1135; genus JAPKEZ01. The sequence continues at coordinate 51 of CAWWAN010000118.1, forward strand.
GGTGCCCATCGGCCGACTTCCCTGCCCAATCCAAATGCCAACTGCGAGCATAAGTGCTGCGGCTGCGGCAAATCCACTCGCACTCATGAAAGACATAGAGTGCGTCTGCTCTACCGCAATCTGCGGCGCGGAGAATAATTCGCTCATAACAGACTCGGCGAAGCCCTCAGGCACTTCGGCCGGAGCATCAGAATCAAGCATTTTGTTAAGCCAATCAGTCATTTTCGGAATCTTTGTAAGGTTGGAGGATTTCGCGCAAATTAGTGCGCGCGCGATGCAGCATCGATTTGACAGCCGCCGAACTGAGGCCTGTTACAGACGAAATCTCTTCCATGCTGAAACCGTCATAATGTTGAAACACTAAAACTGCTCGCTGGTTGTGCGGAAGTCGCTCTAATCCCCAAGAAATTAATCCGGCCCAATCACCGCGACTAGCTATCTCTTCTGGGGTGTCTGAGCGCAAATCTTGCTGTACTATTTCGATGCCGTCAAATTTCGGCATCCCAGGCAGCGGTTTTCGTTTTTCGTCGCGAATTCGGTTGAGCGCTAAATTGTAGGTAATTCGGTATAAAAAAGTCGAAAACTTGCCCTGAGCGTGGTATTTTTCACGATTCTTCCAGACACGCACAAAGGCTTCTTGGGCGACATCTTCAATCGCGCCATGAGGCCCGAGAATACGGCGCAAAAGGCCAAAAACCATGGCTTGGTAATTTTCTACCAATAACTGAAACGCATGTTGGTCGCCTTTGGCGATATCGACCATTAGCTCCACTCCGAGATCGGCTTTAAAGCCGTCAGGATTCGAATTGTTACTCAAGTGGCCATCCGTTGTCGTCTGTGTTGCGCGGCCAAAGTTTTGTAGCCACGCCGATTATTTGATTTTTTGAGACCGCCCCGTAGTGTCGAGAATCGCGGCTAAATAATGAATGGTCTCCAAGGAAGAAAAATTCATCGCCCTCTAATTCAAACACTTTGCCGACGCCGAAGTTCCCTGAAATATCGTAATTTATTTGACAGCCAACCTGAACGTTTTGAAACTCACATTCGCCGCGCAACACAAGGAATAGCTGTTCGTTGTTAGACGGCTCTTGCGGCTGCCAGTCTTCAGGCGACTCAATAGCAATATTCTCAACGACATCAACGCCATCTATTTTTGCAACGAGCTGACCATGCGCTACGCTAATTAATAATGCGTGCGGCTGCTCGCTGCCACCTTCGATTTTACCTTGCGTAATAATTTCATAGCGCTGTAATGCTTTTGTGAATTTTTCTAAAGCCCAAGAACTGTTTTCGGCATTGAGAGATAGGCGGAATTTAATGCTACCGCGCTCAATGCCTATCGCGAAAGAGGCGGTCGGTGATTTTAGCTGGCATAACGCTGCTAGCGCGTGTCCTAAATTATCATTTGGTTTGCTTAGGTAGAGAAGCGTTTGATCGCTACTGTTTTGCCACCAGCCCTTTTGCAAATTTACTTGGGCCTCATCAATGACAAATATTTCTTGTAGGTTCTTGTCATCAGCGGGCCACTCTGGCGACAAATCTCTTATGGACTGAATCATCGCCGTGTTTGATTGCCCATTAATGTAAAGCGAGCCACCGATTATTTGCACGGAATCCCCCTGCAGGGCAACGCACCGCTTCACCACTTTAACCCCGCTATCGGGCTCGACAAAAATGGCTAGGTCGCCGCGCTGCGGCATGTTCCCGCTCTGCCATAACCATTGCCCTGCGCTAATACTCGGCGACATTGAATCGCCTTTAACATGCAGAGTTTTTTGCCAAGCAACAAGTAATAATATTGTTACAAGAATAAACAGGCAAATATATTTTTTGCGCAAATTAAACCATCAACTTAGATGCTACGCCTAAAAACAACGCGACCGCTGACAAGTCAGAAACAGCGATCATAACGGGTCCAGCGACCAATGCCGGGTCTAGGCCTGCTGCTTCACTGCCAACAACAATGGATGTGGCAACAGTGTTCGTCCATATTATTGACAGCCATAAGGCGAGGCTTAACATGATGCCGGTGTAATAATCACCAATGATTAAACCCATGGCGGGGCCGGCTACTAAAGCAGACAAAAGGCCTAGCGCTACTCCGACGCGCACCTCGCTTAAAAACACCGATAGGCGGCGCCCCCGGACAATTTGGCCAACCGCGAAACCGCGCACTAATACCGCGGAGGTTTGCATGCCGACCGTGCCCGATAAGGCGAGAACCATTGGCACAAAGGCAATGACTGTGCTGTAAACGCCATCCTCTGTGGAAGCATCGCCGCGAGTAAAATATTCCATTACTTTAGACATGATCAATCCAGCGCCCACCGGAATCGCCAAGTAAGGCGCACGGTGCCCTACCATTTCGAGCAACGGCTCGCCCGCGTCTGAGTCGCCACTTGCGCCCGCGAGAAGGAGGGCATCTTCAGAGCCTTCCTCTTCAACAACTTCTAAGGCATCGTCTGACGAGACAACGCCGATGATGCTATTGCGCGCATCAACAATTGGCAGCAATGATAAATTGTAGCGCAAAATTCGGCGCGCAATTTCTTCGCGGTCTGCGTCAACGCGTGCCGAGATTACATCGGGGTTCATGAACTCTCCGACCGAATCATTTTCTTCTAGCTCAAGCAATTCGCGAGTTGTAATTACGCCCTGTAAAATATTGGCCGTATTAACGACGAAAATAACATACACTGATTCGGCCTCGCCCTCATCGCCCTTAATAAGCTTGATGACATCTGCAACGCGTTCACTCTCGGCAACCGAAATGAACTCGGTGGTCATCATTCCGCCAGCACTTTTTTCTGGGTATGAGGTTAAGTGGCGCAGCTCGGTAGCCGTCTCGGAATCTACAAAACATAATGCCTCGAGGCGCAGCGCATCAGGTAATTCATTTAGAGCATCTACCCCGTCGTCAACTGAAAGTAGATTTAGGTAATTCGCAATGACTTGCGGATCGCGGCCTTCGAGTAAAGCGCTTTGAAGCTTTTCATCTGCCTCGGCGAGGACCAAAGCGCCTTGCGCAACATCCATATCGTCGAACAATTCGCGGGCACGATTGATATCGACGTCTTGCCATAAAGCATCTGCAATATCGGCAGGGTGCATGCCATCGGTGATGACGAAGTCGCTCTTGTCGTATGCCATGGCAATATCCTACACGCGCCACAGTTAATTTCGTAGCATTCTGCCTCCAACCAAAAGCTAAACATGCGATAATCTATCTCAACAATTACTGCTGTGGACAAAACTAAATTAATCTTCGATTGGGCAAATAATGGGCCTCACCCTGCCGACGCCAAGCCCGCTACTATTCAGCTGGTTGACGAGACTTTGCGCGATGGCCTACAGTGCCCTAGCGTTACCGAGCCTTCGCTAGATGAAAAAATAGAGTTGGTGCACCTGATGAATGACTTAGGCATCGATTGCGCAGATATTGGCTTGCCAGGTGCTGGCGATGTTGCCCGAGAGCACATCATGGCTTTAGCCGAAGAAATGACCTCGCTAAATATTACTCCAAATGTTGCGTGCCGGACTATGGTAGGCGACATCGAGCCGGTTGTTGAAATGTCCCAAAAACTTGGTCAGCCTATTGAGGTTTGTGCCTTTATCGGTTCGTCACCAATTCGCGCCTATGCCGAAAACTGGGACCTCGACCACATGGAGAAGCTCGTTCGCGAGTCGGTGCGTTTTGCTAAGAGCCATGATTTGCCGGTTATGTTCGTCACCGAAGATACAGTGCGCTCTACGCCAGAAATTCTCAGTCGCCTGAATGGAGCGGCAATCGAAGAAGGCGCTGACCGCCTTTGCATTTGTGACACTGTTGGTGGCGTCGAGCCAACAGCTGTGCGTAATATTTTCTCGTGGCTCAATAACTTTTTAGCCGATAAGGGGGCGTCGCATATCGGCCTAGATTGGCATGGGCACCGCGATCGCGGTCTCGGCCTGATCAACACCATCACTGCCCTTGCCTCTGGCGCAAATCGTGCCCACGCATGCGCGCAAGGTATTGGCGAACGTGCCGGCAACACCGAAATGGATTTGTTGCTTGTTAACCTAAACTTGCTCGGATGGATTGACCGAGATTTGCGCAAATTGGGGGACTACGTGAACTTTGCATCCCAAGTCACGGGCCGTCCTGTCCGTGGCGAGTACCCAGTGTTTGGCAAAGATGCTTTCGAAACAGCAACCGGTGTTCATGCTGCGGCAGTTATTAAAGCGTTAAAAACAGGGGACAAGTGGCTGTCCGACCTTGTTTACTCAGGTGTGCCTGCCAGCGACTTTGGACTCGAGCAAATCATTTCAGTAGGCCCAATGAGTGGCAAGTCAAATGTGATTTGGTTCCTCGAACAGCGCGGGCACGAAGCGACAGCGCAGCGCATAACAGATGTTCTTGAATGCGCTAAGCAAGCAAAGTCCATTTTGAGTGAAGAGCAAGTTCTAACTGCAGCCAAAATTAACTAGCACAAACCTTTATATAGCTCACTACAACTTTTAACGAGTTGATGAAAGCGGTGGCTGTCGCGCGATAATTCGAAACACGCCGTGATGTCGGTGCTCAAGTGCTTTTCACAAGCGGCAACTAACGATGGCCAGTCGACATCACCTTCTCCTGGAGCGCAGTGGGTATGCTCACCGCGACGCATATCGTCAAGCTGCAGTGCGATTATGTCGTCTTTAAAAAGCTCGATGGCTTCAGCTGGAGAATGCTTATCGTTAACCAACAAGTGGCCGATATCTAAACATAAACCAACATTGCTAGGTAGCTGTAGTTTTATTTTTTGCCAGTCGCTAGTATTTGCCAACCAATGCCCCGGTTCGGGCTCAATTGCTATTTTGATATTTTCACCCGCACTGCTG
>CAWWAN010000119.1:0-4875 GCA_963934925.1 uncultured bacterium
ACACGTTGCAGCAATGCGCTAAAGCCAAGCTGCCTGATTTGGTAGTTGCTGCTGTTGATGACTCTGCTCTGCACGAGGTTGCTCTACAGGCTGGCTTTCACGCGGTAATGACAAATCCTGATTTGCCAAGCGGCACGGACCGTGTATGGGCGGCTGTGCAAGAGTATCCGTCGGCCGAGATCATTGTGAATGTTCAGGGAGACGAGGCCGAGATTGATCCCGATGTTATCGACTTGCTATGCCAGGCTTTGCTTGATGGCGCACCAACGGCCACTTTAAGCGCCCCCTTGGCTTACGAGCAGCGCCACGATAATGCAGCCGTAAAGGTCGTTACGGCATTAAATGGCGATGCCCTGTACTTCTCACGCAGCGCTATCCCTTTTGTGCGCGCAGAAGATGTCGGCGCTCGCCTCCATATCGGAATTTATGGGTTTCAGCGACAATCGCTACAACGCTTTTCGGAATTAGCTCCGTCGCCGCTTGAGAAATGTGAAAAACTCGAGCAATTACGCTTATTAGAGAACGGAATTACAATGCGAGTTATAAAATGCACGCACGTTGGTGTCGGAATAGATACCCGGCAAGACTACGATATGTTTCTTCAGCGGCAATCCGCATTCCTCCCTGACAATGACTAAATTCATCTTCGTAACTGGCGGCGTAGTATCATCCCTCGGCAAAGGGATCACCACTGCGGCGTTAGCTGTTCTCCTAGAAAAACGCGGACTCAAAGTCGCTATTCAAAAGCTTGACCCGTATATAAACGTCGACCCTGGCACGATGTCGCCCTTTGAGCACGGCGAAGTTTACGTAACCGAAGATGGCTACGAAGCCGACCTCGATCTCGGTCACTACGAGCGTTTCTCTAATGCACCCATCGGGCGTCATTCGAACGCGACGACCGGCTCTATTTATTCTGAGGTCATTCGCAAAGAACGCGCCGGAGAATACCTCGGCCAAACCGTGCAGGTGATTCCGCATATCACTAACGAAATCAAGAAAGCGATTACCTCGGGCGCAGCCGAAGGTGCAGACATTTCGATTGTTGAAATCGGCGGTACTGCTGGCGACATTGAATCCTTGCCTTTCCTTGAGGCGATTCGTCAATATGCTCTAGAGCGCCCTAAGACACAAACCATGTTTGTGCACTTGACGTTGTTACCGTACTTAAAGGCATCCGGCGAGATGAAAACAAAGCCAACACAGCAGTCGGTTGGCAAACTTCGTGAAATCGGCATTCAACCGGACGTATTGGTGTGTCGTTGTGAACACCCCATGACAGAAGGTATGCGTAGTAAGATTTCGCTGTTCTGTAACGTTCGCGAAAGCGATGTAATTCAAGAAATTGACGTGCCTACTACAATCTATGAAGTGCCCCTTGATCTACAGAAGCATGGCCTAGATCGCGCCGTAGTTAACCACCTCGAGCTACCCTCTGTCGCAAAAGTCGACATGAGCGACTGGCAAGACTTGGTTACCCGTTGGGCTAACCCGAAACACGAAATTGAAATTGCCCTCGTTGGCAAGTATATCGAGCTACACGACGCATACAAATCGATTTACGAATCACTAGCGCACGCTGGTGCCGCGCATAACACTAAGGTGCGCTTTCGCAAGATTGCAGCTGAAAGCTTGCTTGATTACGACGCAAGCGAGGCGCTTAAAGGTATAAACGGCATCCTCATCCCGGGCGGGTTTGGTGAACGCGGACTCGAAGGCAAAATAAATGCCGTTCAATGGGCGCGCGAAAACAACATTCCTACTTTTGGTATTTGTTTTGGCATGCAAGCAATCACAATCGAATATGCGCGAAACGTCGCAGGCATCAAAGACGCTAACACCTCTGAAGTTGACGAAAATTGCGCCAACCCTGTGATAGATTTGATGGCTGAGCAAGAAAACGTTTCTGACAAAGGTGGCACCATGCGTTTAGGCGCCTATGCCTGTCGCGTCGTGCCGAATACTAAACTTGCAGACATCTACGATCGCGACATGGTGTTCGAGAGGCACCGTCACCGCTGGGAGTTCAACAACGCCTATCGCGAACAATTAGAGAAAGCCGGGCTAACGGCATCGGGCATTTTCGAGAAGCGTGACTTAGTCGAGGCTGTTGAAATAAGCAATCACGACTTCTTTGTTGGTGTGCAATATCACCCTGAGTTTAAATCGAAACCTTTAGTCCCGCATCCGTTATTTGACCGTTTCATCGCGGCTTCACTAAGGCTTATGCTCAACGCTAACTCTACGCAATCAGTAGAAGCATAGTTATGACTGACTCACAAATCCCTAGCGGAGATTTCCGTATTTTTGTTCAGAAGATTGCCATGCAAGGATTCTTTGCGCTCGGTTTAATCGAAGTTCCTGGTGCTCCCAAGCAAGAGCCCAATCCGCAAATGGCAAACGGTGTCATCGAAGATTTGATTATGCTACGTGACAAGTGCGCTAGTAATCTTGACAATGGCGAAGCGCTGACTCTCGATAAGTTTATTACTGATTTGCAGCAGCAGGTAGAGCAGCTAAGCAAGTAATGACACGCTACCTCGTAACTTCGGCCCTGCCCTACGCTAACGGTCCGATTCACTTTGGGCATATTGCTGGCGCCTATTTACCAGCTGACGTTTATGTGCGTTACTTAAAAATGGCTAAAGGTGAAGAAAACGTTTTGTACGTTTGCGGCACCGACGAACACGGCGTTGCCATCACCATGAAAGCGGAGGCCGAAGGCAGTAACTACCGCGACTATGTCGACAAATGGCATAAAGAAATTGGCGACTTGTTTAACAACTTTGCGATAAATTTCGACATCTTCTCAGGCACTGCGCGCTGCGAGTTTCACCAGGAGGCCAGCCAAAAGTTTTTTCAAGTGCTGCTTGACAATGATTTCATTATTAAGCGCACCGAGCAACAATGGTTTTCTGAAGAGACCCAGCGCTTTCTACCCGATCGCTATCTGCAAGGTACTTGTCCTGACTGTGGTTTTGAAAAAGCTCGCGGTGACGAATGTCCTAAATGCGGATCATGGGTTGACGCACGCGAGTTAGGTGATCCAGTGAGTCTAATTGATGGCTCTAAGCCAGTGCTGAAAGACACCACCCATTGGTATATCGACTTACCTGCTTTACAGAAGGCTGGACTAAAAGATTGGTACGCCGGCACGCATGCCGAACATCCCATCAAAGGCTGGAAGTCTAATGTGGATGGCTATGTAAAGGCCATGTTGCGTGACTTGCACGATCGTCCTATCACGCGCGACTTGCCTTGGGGCGTACCCTTACCAGATGGCGTCGAAGGCGCTGAGGGCAAGGTGCTGTATGTATGGTTTGACGCACCTATTGGTTACGTCAGCGCCACAATGGAATGGGCGCACAACAACGGCGAGCCGGACGCCTGGAAAGATTGGTGGCAGGACGACGAAACGCGTTTGGTGCACTTCATCGGCAAAGACAATATCGCTTTCCATACTGTTGTTTTCCCGAGCATGTTACTCGGCCAAGGCGATTCATGGAGCGGCAAGAATTTTGTCTTACCGTGGTCCGTCCCGGCAAACGAGTTTTACAATCTTCAAGGAAAGAAGTTCAGTACTTCGGAGGGCTGGTATATAGACAACGCAAGCTTCTTCGAGAACTACAACTCTGATGCAGCGCGTTTCCACTTATTGTTATCGGCACCAGAGACATCCGATAGTGAGTTCAACTGGAACGAATTCCAGTCAACAAACAACTCACTGTTGGCCGACAAAATCGGAAACTTAGCTAGCCGCGTTTTAAAATTCGCTCATAAGCGATTCGATAATAAAATCCCGGCGGTAGATGGAGTACTCGAAGACGAGTTCTTGACAGCATCTCGCAAAAGCTTTGCACAGATTGGTGGATTCATTGAGAACCATGAATTGCGTAAGGCAGCCCAAGCATTAATCGCTGGGTGCACTGCGCTCAATCAGTTCTTTGATAAGCTCGAGCCCTGGAAAAAAATAAAGTCCGATGACCCCGCCGAGCAGATGTTGTGCGCACAAGCAGTCGAGCGCTGTATCGCCCACTTCGATTTATTAAGCCGTCGACTTTCACCGTTCTGTCCGCGATCATCGATCAAGCTGTCAGAAATGCTCGGTGGCGCTTCGAGCAACAATGGTAACTCATGGGGCAGCGACGAGGTCACCGACGTGCTTGCAGCGGGAACCGAACTCGGCACTGCTGAAGTTCTGTTCGCTAAGGTCGACAACGATGCCATAGCTACCGAAATCGGCAAGCTTGGTGAGGCATAAAAAAAGCCCCGGTTCGCAATGAACCGAGGCTAAGAGTAAACGTAACTAATTACTTACCGTTTACTGAGTCCTTCCAAGCCTTAGCAGGCTTGAAACCAACAGACTTACTTGCTTTAATTTGCATAGTTTCGCCTGTTTGAGGATTGCGGCCGGTACGTGCAGCGCGACTGCGCTTTGACCAGGTGCCGAATCCTGCAATAGAGACTTGGTCGTCTGATGCGACGCCATCTTTTATTGCTTGGAGTACGATGTTTACAGTTTCTTCTGCGGCCGACTTAGTAGTTTCTAGTTCTGCACAGACAGCTTCAATTAATTCGCGCTTATTCATGATTATCCGGGTGTTTGAGACTTGGGGAGAGGTTATTTCTGAAGAGTTGCCAGCTCTAGCGAACTAGAGCCGGCTGTTTTTTTAAGAAGCGTCTAGTCTACTTTTTCTTGCGGACGACTTTCTTCTTGGCAGCTTTCTTCTTAGCTACTTTTTTCTTTGCAGGCTTCTTTTTCGCTACTTTCTTCTTAGCTACTTTCTTCTTGGCCTTCTTTTTCGCAGGCTTCTTTTTCGCTACTTTCTTCTTAGCTACTTTCTTCTTGGCCTTCTTTTTCGCAGGCTTCTTTTT
>CAWWAN010000120.1:0-4859 GCA_963934925.1 uncultured bacterium
AGCGAGCTTGTAGTAGTAGCACACGGGAATTCTTTATAGGTTGATTCAAAGATAGGCACTAAATTTGGGTCAAACTGCGTGCCCGCTCCCTTCTGAATAATCTCTAAAGCAGCTTCGCTGGGTAGCGCTTTACGGTAAGGGCGCTCGGAACAAATGGCATCGTACGTATCGGCAATCATAATCAATCGCGAACCAAGTGGGATATCGTTACCAGCAATACCATCGGGGTAACCGTTGCCATCCCAACGTTCGTGCTCGTGGCGAACAATGCGCTGCACCTCGGGATAGCTTTTGGAAAGAGGTTCAAGGATTTTTGCGCCGTGAATCGTGTGTAGCTTGACGGTTTCCCATTCTTTGTCGGTTAGCTTCCCTTGCTTATGCAAAATAGTTAGTGGAATGCCAATTTTGCCGATGTCGTGCAGCCAAGCGCCCACACGAATTTCGCGTAGTTGTTGCTTAGTCATACCCGGAATTTTGCGCGCCATCAACACTGCAAAAGCAGCCACTTTATTAGAGTGATCGCGCGTGTATTTGTCTTTAGTCTCGAGCGAGTTCACCAACGCCTGCACACCAGTCAAAAACGCACGTACCTCAGCCATGTCGGCATTCTTTAGTTTGCGGTCGTCGGCAACAGTCTTGCTGCGGCGATTCATGGCACTCGCAATGTGCTGCGCCACGGATGCCACGCTAGCTGGCTTCATCATGTATTCGTCGGCGCCGTCACGCACCGCTTGAACGGCTGTTTTTACGTCATTCTCGCCAGTCAACATTAAGAATGGTAAATTAGCATCGATATTGCGGATGTGGCGCAGTAATTCGTCGCCACGCATGCCTGGTAGCCCGAGGTCTGAGACCACGATATCGAAGGACTCTAAAGCGAGCCGATGCAATGCAGTGCGCGCATCACGCACTGCTGAGACGCGGTACCCCTGCTGGCTAAGACCAGCTTCGAGTAATGCGCACTGATCTGGATCGTCTTCTACGACTAGAACGTTGTGAGATGGGGCCATTGACAGTAATGTTATCACAAGGGCATATGCGGATACAAGCTTGCTATAGTGGCAGCATGGTTAAAAACATCTTCGCTGTAATCCTTGGACTGGCGGTTGGTTCGGCTATAAACATGGGATTTGTGGCTCTTGGCCCAATGGTTATCCCTCAGCCTGCTGGTGTCGATGCGACTAGCGTTGAAAGCATGAAGGCTTCGGCGCATTTATTTGAGGCGCGACATTTCATTTTCCCGTTTATCGCACATGCGGCTGGTTCTTTAGTTGGCGGATTTATCGCGTACATGATTGCGGCATCGCACAAGATGATTTGTGCGGTTGTAGTTGGTGTGGCGTTCTTGGCCGGCGGTTTGATGATGGTGTTGATGTTGCCATCGCCGATTTGGTTTATCGCCGCTGATATTGGCCTTGCTTATATCCCTGCAGCAGTGTTGGGTGGCAAGCTAGCAATGCGCCGGTGAGAATCTCAAAAGATGCTATCCTATGAGCCATGCAGCGTTACAAGCACCGCCAAATATTAGATGCCGCCGGCGTCTCTGTGGCATTAGATGAACTTGCTATAAAACTTCATCCGCTGCTTGGCGATGATGAGGTGACCGCAATTCCAATCATGGGTGGGGCGATGATTTTCGCCGCCGATTTGGTGCGCCGTCTGCCACCAGGCTTAGTGATGGATTTCATCCGCATTCAAACTTATGGTGATTCGACTTCACCACAAAGCGAACCTAAAGCCGATTGGGTGCCGCAGCCTGAAAACGTAACTGGCAAGCACATCTTGCTTATGGACGATATCTTAGACACCGGCCGCACCATGAATTATGCGCGTAATTTTTTAATTAACGAGATGGGCGCTAGCAAGGTGACCGTCGCCGTGTTGATCGATAAGCCAGCACGGCGTGCAATCGACATCGTGCCGGATGCCGCGGCGATTGATCTCGCAGAAGATTTGTTCTTAGTCGGTGTCGGTTTAGATTTTAAGGGACGCTACCGTAACGTTCCTAATTTGTTAGCACTAGAAACCGGCATGGATGGCATGCCAATAGAAAACGAAAAATGGAAAATCTCGCAGTAACCGCTGAATGGAAAGGATGTTTGCTCGACGAGTACATCGTTGCGCATTGGCCTGATATTTCTAAAGGACGTCTTCGCGATTTGATTCGTGGTGGCGCTATCAATATCGAGGGCATGAGCGTGCAACCGAGTGCTAAGCTGAAAGAAGGTCAGCTGATATTGATCGACCATGACATGTCAACCGAAAAGCGTATGAAGAGCGCTGACATTGATTTAGAAATCCTTTATCAAGATGAACACTTGGTCGCGGTAAATAAACCAGCAGGCATTCCGGTTGAGCCAAGTCGCTGGGGAGAACATCCCTTACACCTTAGTGGTGCACTTTTGAGTTGGGCGCAAAAACGTGAGCTCGAAGGTCCGCTGCAACAACGTCCGCGTGCTTTGCACCGCATTGATTTGGGCACTACCGGCGTGATGCTTTATGCGTTGTCGCTCGAGGCCGAGCGCTATTACCGTGAGTTGTTTGCTAACCGTAAGATTGACAAGAAATATCATGCACTGGTGTTGGGCGAAGTCCATTACCCCGGAGTTGTTGATTCGCCGATTGCTCCTGATGCGAGCGCCGGAGGTTTGATGCGCGTGTATAAGCACGGCAAAGAGTCGTTAACCGAATATGAAGCACTCACCATTTTTCATGGCTACACTTTAATCGAGGCGCGTCCAAAGACTGGGCGTACGCATCAGATTCGCGTTCACATGTCATCAGTGGGGCATCCGTTGGTGGTCGACCCACGTTATGGCGGTGCCGAGAGTTTTATGTTGTCGGAAATTAAACGCGACTACCGACCTAAAGCAGGGCGTCCTGAAAAACCACTAATCGATCATTTGACTCTGCATGCGCATTCCGTTAGCCTTCCTAGGTTTGGTAGCGACGAAATGTTGCATATCGAAGCGCCTTATCCGAAAGATTTACGGGTAACTTTGCGTAACTTAGCTAAGTGGCGCGAGGCACGTGTTGGGCCGTGGGGTAATTAGTATTGAGCGCTGAGCAGTAGAAGGGACGGCGTCCGCGGTAATAATCAGCAATAAATGGGTATTTGGGTATAATATGCCTGACGGCATTTCCCGTCACCACTGCATAATGTAAATGACCCATGCGATTAAAACGCACCGTAAATGATTTCCGTGTTAGCGAATTGCTAGACGACGACTCCCTGCCCCATATGGGCGGTAATTTTACGATTTATCGTATTACTAAAAAGGGGCTAACTACTTTCGAGGCCGCCGATATTTTGGCGAAAGGCGCCGGCGTTGAACGCGCTAATGTCAAGTATGCCGGTTTGAAAGACAAAGATGGCATCACTTCACAAGTGATGACTGTTGAGGGTGGCAAAACTGTCAGCTTTCGCGATCAGTCTTTGACGATTCGCCTGTTGGGCAAAACTAATCGTCATGTCGAGTCGACTGACAGCGAGGGTAACTCGTTTGAGATTGTTGTGCGCGACCTTGAAGCGGATGACATGCGGCGCTTGCGGGTGAATATGCTCGAGTTAAATAAACTGCATATTCCCAATTACTTTGATGACCAACGTTTCGGTTGTCTACGCCACGGCCAAGGTTTCGTGGTGCGCCAGTTGTTGAAAGGCCGACCCGAGTTGGCTTTACGTGCAATGTTGGCAGCACCGTCTCCTTACGGGCCCGACGTTATTGAAACATTCAAGAAGGGCATTCAGCGTCGTTGGGGTAACTGGGAAGAGTTAGCCAGTTACACTAAGCATCGCCGCGGTTCATCAGCATTTGAATTTTTACATCAAAACGGCGATGATTTTGTTGGTGCGATTGAGCGGGGCATTGCGTCACGTGAGAAAACGATTCACTTGTTCGCTTACCAGTCCTTCTTATGGAATCGCGCCGCTACACATTTCGTGAAGTCGGTAGTTGGCGAAGAAAATGTTGCATGGCTTCCACATGATGCGGCACCGCTTGCTGTATACCGCGAACTGACCGATGAGCAGCGTGCTAAATTGCAAGCCTTTAAGTTGCCGCTGTTAGGCCCTGGGGTTGAGTTGAATGAAGATGCAGCACGCTGTTATAAATTAGTCTTCCGTGAAGAAGGTTTTGACATGCAACAATTCTTAGACCTCGACATTTCTGGGTTCCGCCCATTACACGAAGAGCGTCAGTTTTTAATTACACCAGAATTTTTGCGCGGAGCTCCGGCGGAGTCTGATGAGATTTATAAGCGTCGTCATAAGATGCGTATTCGTTTTTCATTACCGCGCGGGCATTATGCCACCTTGGTGTGTAAACGATTGCTGATGCCGACCGAGAAAGATTATATGCATTTGCGTATTTGGGTGGCACGCCACTCGCTCGATTGGCCAGATGAGATGGGTCGTGCTAAAACTCTAGATGTCGCCGCAGAAAAATTATACCATGACGAACGGACACGTCGCGTGCTCAATAAATACGATCGCGATCATCCTGAACAAGCGCGCAAGCGTTATGGCAGTGGTGACGGATACCGTGGCAACCGTGAAGGCAGTGGCAGCGGTGGCGGGTATCGTGGCAACCGTGAAAGTAGCGGGAGCAGTGACGGATACCGTGGTAATCGCGAAAGTAGCGGAGGTGGCGGTGGATATCGCGGCAACCGTGAAGGTAGCAGAGACGGTGGATACCGCGGCAACCGCGAAAACAGCGGAAGTAGTGACAGATACCGTGGTAACCGCGAAAGCAGCAGAGACGGCGGATACCGCGGCAACCGCGAAGGCGGCAGAGACGGTGGTTCGAGTCGCCCGCCGCGGGACGACCATGACCGTAAACCTTATGTGAAGCCAGCCC
>CAWWAN010000121.1:0-4848 GCA_963934925.1 uncultured bacterium
CATGTCTGCTTCAGCGCAAGAAACCAAATCCGCTAGAGTTTTAATACCCATGTTTGTCAGGCAGTTGCGCGCGCGAACCGACAATTCGAAGTCGGTGATTGGAGTGCGAAGCACCTTCATCATTTGATCTTCTTTTAGCTCGGCGTTTTCATCGTAGAACATGTTCAGTGAATCATGCGCATCGGTGAAGTACATTTTCGCTAGCTTGTTCGAAGGGTCGCGGCGTTGCACTGCACTGAAGCAACCACAAGCACGCTCATAATCGTTGTTGTCGTCATAAATCAAACCAAGGTTGATTAACGCTGCTGCAGGAATAGGTAAGTGCTCGTTAAAAGCCTCGTAGTGACGAACAGCTGTGCGGTCGTCGCCGTGCAAGTCGGCACGGAAAGCTAAACGGAAACGCGCGTTAGTGTGGCGCTCGTTTAGTTCGAGTGCTTGCTCGTAAAAATCACAAGCCACTTCGTATTCGCGTTCGAGTTCTTTTTGACGGCCAGTAAAGTAAAGCTTATCGGCTTCATTTAACTTGGCTTTAGCAAAAGCTTTTTCAAAACCATCGGCGTTGCGTGAACAAAGCATGGACTGCAAAGAAAGAGCGTTAAGAGCGTGATCACCTGTAGTATGTTTGCCATTAAGAACTTCGGCAGCAGGATCGCGCTGGTCCAGCTCTAGGTAAGATGAACCAAGTATGAACGATGTCATTTCAGCGCTGGCATCAAGGTTGCTCGCTGCTGAAATAGCATTGGTGTAATCGCCCGCTAACCATGACGCAATAGCGGCAGATTGGTGGTTGTCACCTTCGCGAGCTTGGCGGGCTTTCTCGTCTATCTTGCTGATGACTTCAGTACTGGTAAGTAGAGTCTCACGGCTTGATAAAAGCGCGCTAGGAGAGGATGGCATGTCGGCGAAAAATTCGTCGACTTGGGAGGTGTTTGCTGTTTGTGCTTCCACGATTAAGTTGATGTAAATGGGGGATTGATTATTAGGGTCGAATATTCTACAAATACCCCTATAGTTTAGTCAAACTTAGTACCCATGGATTCCTTCAAAATTATCGGTGGCCAGCGCCTTCAGGGCTCGGTCGAGATCTCAGGCTCAAAGAATGCCTGTTTGCCGATGTTGGCCGCAACGCTGTTGCTCGACGGCAAAGGCACTCTTGGCAACGTTCCACAGTTACGCGATGTCGACACAATATTGCTCCTACTGCGCGAATTGGGGGTAGATGCCAGCCAAAATGGGGGTGATTTGACATACGAGGTTACCGATCAAGCGGTGGTTGAGGCGCCATATGACATCGTGCGCCGCATGCGCGCTTCAATTTGTGTGCTTGGGCCGTTGCTAGCGCGGAGACAAGCGGCGGTCGTTTCGTTACCTGGCGGATGTGTGTTTGGCGACCGTCCAATCGATTTACACCTCATGGGCCTGCGCGCTCTTGGCGCAGAAATCAATATGGTGCACGGTAGTTTGGTCGCTAGTGTTGGCGAGGCGGGGTTGCGTGGCGCCGCAATTGATTTAGGCTCTGAGTTCGGCTCGACAGTGCTCGGTACCATGAACGTCATGATGGCAGCTTGTCTGGCGCGAGGTGAAACCAAGATCACTCATGCCGCACGCGAACCCGAGGTCGTCGAACTTGTCCATTTCCTGAACAAGTGCGGTGCGCAAATCAGTGGGGCAGGCACTTCGACTTTGACCATTAATGGTGTAGAGAAGCTGAGTGCGTGCAATTATCAAATTCCGGCTGACCGTATCGAAGCCGCAACCTTACTGATTGCCGGCGCCATCACTCGTGGCGACATCACTATTTCTAATTGTATCCCATCACATTTAACCGCAGTCACTAGCGCCTTAGAACAATGTGGATACAACCTGGAAACCAACGGCAGTGAAATCCGTATTGACGCTACATCCGTGTCGGCCGTCGCGCACTCCATTGAAACGGCGCCATACCCTGGATTCCCCACAGATGTCCAAGCACAGTGGATGGCCTTATGTACGCAGATAGACGGTGATTCACGATTGACTGACCATATCTACCCCGAGCGTTTCATGCATGTTTCTGAATTGCAGCGCCTTGGTGCGAACTTGCAGCGCGAAGGCAATCAAGTTATTGCACACGGTCCATGCCGCTTGTCGGGAGCCGAAGTCATGGCATCAGACTTACGCGCTTCCGCCGCCTTAGTCTTGGCCGGATTGGTTGCCAGCGGAGAAACTTTAATACGTCGTGTTTATCATCTTGACCGCGGTTACCAGAAGTTGGAGTACAAGCTCAGATTGCTGGGAGCGAATGTGCAACGAGTGGTAGACGAAACTAGCCCTTAAGGTTAAAATGTTAATCTCTAAGGGTTGCAATGTTAGATAATTTAAGCAAATCGTTTCAAGATGTGTTAGGTAAGTTTCGCCGCACTGGCAAACTAACCGAAGCTGACATCAAAGAAGGTGCTCGCGAAGTACGCCGTGCTTTGCTCGAGGCTGACGTCCACTTTAAGGTGGCGAAAGATTTCGCAAAGAAGGTCGGTGATCAATTGCTCGAGCAAACGAGGCTCGATGGTATTAGTGGTGGGCAACAAGTTGTAGCCGCTTTCCATAAGCAGCTAACGGACTTGATGTCGCACGAGTTGCCAGAGCTGCCGAAAAACCCAGGGCATCCGATGGTGTTGCTACTCGCGGGTTTGCAAGGCGCAGGTAAAACGACCACCGCAGCCAAATTAGCTTTGCATATGCGCAAGACGCAAAACCGCAAAGTGCTTATGGCCGCCTGTGACTTACAGCGCCCGGGTGCGGTTGAACAACTGCAAACTCTGGGCAAGCAGCTTGAAATTGATGTTTATGCTGAAGATCCGCAAAACAGCATACCTGAAGAAGTCGCGGCGAATGCGCTCAAGCATGCTAAGCAAGGTTCTTATGACGCACTTATTATCGACTCTGCTGGCCGTTTGCACGTAGACGAAGACTTGATGGGCGAGATTAAGCGCGTGTCAGGCGCTGTTAAGCCTGATGGCACTTATTTGGTTTTGGACTCCATGACCGGCCAAGACGCCGTCGAATCAGCGCAAACCTTCGCTGCAACCCTCGATTTATACGGTTTAATCCTGACTAAAATCGATGGCGACACCCGTGGCGGTGCAGCGCTATCTGTCACACAAATCACCGGCAAGCCGATTTGCTTCCTCGGAGTAGGAGAAAAGCCGTCTGAATTCGAGAAATTCGACGCTGAACGGATAGCAGGGCGCATTTTAGACATGGGTGACATCGTTGGACTCGTCGAAACTGCTCAAGAGGCCTTCGACGAAAAAGAGGCGGAAGTCGATTACACGCGCATGATGCAGGGTAAATTCACCATGCAGGACCTTCTAGACCAGTTCAAAATGATGAAAAAAATGGGTTCTATGAAGAAGTTGTTGGGCATGATGCCAGGAATGGGTAAAATGTCCGGCCTGCTTGACCAAGTCGACGATTCTCAATTCACCAGAATGGAAGCAATCATTTTGTCGATGACGCCAAGCGAGCGTCTCCATCCCGAGACGATTGATGGTAAACGTCGCCGTCGCATTGCCAGTGGATCTGGT
Organism: uncultured bacterium; assembly: GCA_963934925.1. Taxonomy (GTDB): domain Bacteria; phylum Planctomycetota; class UBA1135; order UBA1135; family UBA1135; genus JAPKEZ01. Next base: position 3,564 of record CAWWAN010000121.1, read on the forward strand.
GTGCAGGTGTCCGATGTAAACCGTCTTTACAAATCCTACCAGCAGATGAAAAAGCAGATGCAAATGATGAAAAAAATGATGGGTGGCGGCAAGTCTAAAAAACGCTTGCTAAACCAATTGTCTTCATCAGGCAAATTGCCTAACATGCCTGGTTACAATAAATAACCCAAACAATAACCAGCCTCAATGGCAGTAGTCTTACGTTTAAAGCGTTTCGGTCGTAAAAATCGACCAACTTACCGTATCTGTGCAATGGATCGTCGCACCCGTCGCGATGGCCGTGCAATTGAAGAATTGGGCTCTTATGACCCGAACATTGCAAACACTGATGGCGCAGAACCTTCATACAAGTTGAATGAAGAGCGTGCAAAGTATTGGCTATCTCAAGGTGCTCAAGTATCTGAAACCGTTTCTTCATTCTTGAAGTCAAGCGGTATCGATATCGTTGCAGCGCGCAAGGGATAATCACCAACTTTAACTTTCTAGTGAACTAAAGCATGGTAAAGGTCAAATCTGAAGACATTAAGCAGTTTCTTTCTCGTATCGAGTCGCGCGCTTTTCATGTGCCAACTCGTCATGAAGATATGAGTGCTTTGCGTCGCTTGCTTGCTCTAGTAATCCAAGAAACAGGCACCTTTGCTTCTTCCAGCAAGTGCATGACCGCCATTGATGAGCAGTTCATCAGTCTTAATGAGCCGCGCGTAGCGCGATTATATGAAGTGCAAGATGCGCTCGAGGCCAAGAAGATTGGCAATGCAGGGCACAAGGCCTTGCTGGTCCAAGAGTATTTGCGTCGTGTATTCGGCATGCAAAACCACCTTGATCTCGACTGGCTCTTCGACTCTTCTTCAGAGCGTCGCCAGACTTTGCTTGATGCCATTGACTGCGTTCCGACGCATGCGTCTTTTGTGCTTGATGTCGACTCCATCGATGAGGAAGATGAGGACTACGAAGGCTTGCCTATCTCCCCTTCAGTCAAGCGCTTCTTCGGGCGCATGGGCTGGACGGCAGCTAATCCGAAAGAGTCAGACGTTCGTGCATTGCTCGATCCTGTGGTTGAGGGCAAAGATTTTATGCCGATGTTTATTGCTATTTCGGTGGTTGCAAAGATGCTGCCGGTGTCGAAACCGAAAAAGTGTGCTAAAGCCGATGCCTTAGGTGTGATATTTAAGAAACGTAAGTCACTTGCTGACGACGAACTAGTCGACTTGCTTGGTTCCGTCGGTTACGAGTATTCTCCAATGAATACCGGTTTCGGCAATAAGAAGAAAGCGACAAAGAAGAA
>CAWWAN010000122.1:0-4838 GCA_963934925.1 uncultured bacterium
TACGCCGATGACATCCATGTTGTTGTAGCGGGGCAGTTTGAAGATTCGGTGGCTACGCTACAGCAAATGCATGAGGTCTTAGCGTGAGTGAAGTGAATCATCCTTACCCGCACATGGGTAGTGAGCCAGGAGAGCCGCCTTTTGTGCGTGGACCTTACGCTTCAATGTATGTTAATCGTCCATGGACTATTAGGCAGTACGCTGGTTTCTCTACGGCTACCGAATCAAATGCTTTTTACCGACGCAATCTTGCGGCGGGTCAAAAAGGCTTGTCGATTGCCTTTGATTTGGCAACACATCGTGGCTATGACTCTGACAATCCTCGCGTAACCGGCGATGTCGGTATGGCCGGGGTGGCGATTGATTCTATTCTTGACATGCGCATTTTGTTTGACAAGATTCCGCTGGATCAAATGTCGGTGTCGATGACCATGAACGGTGCAGTGTTGCCGATTTTGGCGTTGTACATTGTTGCTGCCGAAGAACAGGGCGTTAAGCCTGAGCAGTTAACCGGTACCATTCAAAACGATATTTTGAAAGAGTTTATGGTACGCAATACTTACATTTATCCGCCGGCGCCGTCGATGCGCATTATCGCCGATATTTTTAAGTACACCACTGAGCACATGCCGAAGTTTAATTGCATTTCGATTTCGGGTTACCACATGCAAGAGGCGGGGGCGACTCCGGAATTAGAGTTGGCTTTCACTTTGGCGGATGGTCTCGAGTACGTACGCACTGGCATTGCAGCTGGTTTAGACATAGACAAATTCGCGCCACGTTTAAGTTTCTTTTGGGCAATTGGCATGGATTTCTTCAGTGAAGTTGCCAAGCTCCGCGCCGCACGCCTGTTATGGTCCGAGATGATTGCGGAATTTAATCCGCAGAATGTAAAGTCGCAGATGCTGCGTACTCACTCGCAAACCTCTGGCTGGTCGTTGACGGCGCAAGATGTTTACAACAATGTTACGCGTACTTGCATCGAGGCGATGGCTGCTACGCAGGGGCATACCCAATCGTTGCATACGAACTCACTCGATGAGGCATTGTCTTTGCCGACGGACTTCTCGGCGCGCATCGCCCGCAACACGCAAATTCAATTGCAGCAAGAGTCGGGTACTTGTCGTCCGCCTGACCCATGGGGAGGTTCGCATTTGGTCGAGCGCTTAACTCACGAGATGGCGGGAAAAGTTCGCGTGCACTTGCAGGAGATAGAAGATCTTGGCGGTATGACCAAAGCTATTGAAAGCGGCGTGCCGAAGTTACGCATCGAAGAAGCGGCGGCGCAGGCGCAGGCGCGTATCGATTCTGGCGAGCAGACGATCGTTGGCGTGAATAAATATGTGGTTGATGCCGAAGAAGACATTCCGGTGCTGTCGGTTGATAATGCCAGCGTCTATGCGGAACAAATCGCCCGTTTAAAGCAATTACGCAGCGAGCGTGATCAAGCTACAACCGACGCCACCCTCGAGGCGTTGACCTCGGCAGCAGCGGATGAAAGCGGTAACTTACTTGACTTATGCATGAAGGCAGCACGGGCTAAAGCTAGTGTTGGCGAAATGTCCGACGCTCTCGAAAAAGTATTTGGGCGCCATCAGGCTAAGGTGCAGGCTGTGTCGGGAGTTTATAGTAGTACTGTGAAGGACCAACGCTCCGACCTCGATAAAGTGCGCGCCCGTGCTGCTGAATTCGCCGACCGTACCGGGCGGCGTCCGCGCATATTGGTAGCGAAGATGGGGCAAGATGGTCACGATCGTGGGCAAAAAGTAATTTCGACAGCCTTTGCCGACTTAGGCTTCGATGTTGACATAGGCACTTTGTTTCAGACTCCCGAAGAAACTGCGCGTCAAGCAGTCGAAAATGATGTGCACATCGTCGGCGTTTCGTCATTGGCGGCTGGTCACTTGATTCTGGTTCCTGCATTACGCAAAGAATTAGATTCGCAAGGGCGCAGCGATGTGTTGGTAGTTGTTGGTGGTGTTATCCCTCAGCAAGACCACGACGCTTTGTTCGCGGCAGGCGCGTCAGCGGTGTTTGGTCCTGGCACGGTGATACCTGAAGCTGCAAATAAATTACTCGATAAACTAAATGGCTGATTTCCCATTGCCCGCTGAACTTGCCCAAGCTGTTGTGGCGGGCGAACGTTCGGCGTTGGCGCGGGCGATGACCTTAGTCGAGTCGACTTTGCCTGAGCACCAACTATTGGCACAAGAGTTATTGGCTTTGTTGATGCCTCATACGGGTAAGTCGCAGCGCATTGGAGTTACTGGTGTGCCAGGTGTCGGCAAATCTACTTTCTTAGATAGCTATGGCATGTATCTGATTGAGCGTGGGCATCGCGTGGCAGTGCTGGCGATTGATCCTTCAAGCTCTATTACTGGTGGCAGTATTCTTGGAGATAAGGCACGCATGAACGATTTAGCTTTATCGGATCAAGCATTTGTCCGTCCATCGCCAAGTTCAAACAATTTAGGCGGAGTCGCACGCCGCACTCGTGAAAACATTTTGCTGTGCGAAGCTGCTGGATACGACATGGTGCTTGTTGAAACGGTTGGCGTTGGCCAATCCGAAACGGTTGTTGCCGATATGGTCGATTTCTTCTTAGTGTTAATGCTTGCCGGAGCAGGCGATGAATTACAGGGCATCAAGAAAGGCATTATCGAACTCGCTGACCTGATTGCGATTAACAAAACGGATGGCGATAACCTTAATCGTGCGAAGGCAGCTGCAAATGATTACACCTCCGCATTGCATTACCTGACTCCAACCAGCGAGAAGTGGCAGCCGTCGACCATTTGCATTTCGGCGTTAGAGTCTGCGGGTTACGAAGATTTGTACAGTCAAATAGCCGAGCATGCAGCGGTGATGCACGCATGCGGCCAGTGGTCGAGTAAGCGTCAGCAGCAAAACACTAAATGGATGTGGTCGTTAATCAAAAACCGTTTGCTTGACGATTTCAATGCTTCGTTAGATGTAGCGCTCTTAGAAGAAATGGAACGACAAGTACAAGCCGGAGCATTAAGCCCAACAGCGGCCGCCGATAAATTGATTGATGGAAATTCCTGAAAACATAATAGACTTTCATGTGCATATTCAACCGTGGGAGCAAATTAAAGATGCTCCGCGGAAGACTATCGAAGCAGGGCGTAGCGACGTCGAAGCTATATTGCATTATCAACGAAACCCTAAAGCGTTTAGCGAACATCTAGCCGGCCTAGGTATTGCGCGCGCCGGATTGATAAATTATGTTTCGCCCAAGCTAATGGGCTTCGACTCTTCGTGTAATGACTGGATTGCTGAATATCGCAATGTCGATCCGCAACGCTTCTTCGCATGGGGCGGCATCCACCCCAACTTCTGTGATGATGTACCGGCCGAGATGGTGCGCTTGCTAGATGATCTGAAAATCGATGGCATCAAAATCCATCCGCCGCACCAAGAGATGTCGGCACGCGATAAAGCTTTCTATCCCGTTTATGCGGCGTGCGAAGAGCGTAATGTGCCTATCATGGTGCACACAGGTACTTCGGTTTTCCCGGGCGCGCGTTCGCGACTTGGTGATCCCTTAGACCTCGATGATGTAGCGATCGATTTCCCCAAGCTGAAAATCGTTATGGCACATGCTGGCCGTCCTTTTTGGTATGAGCAGGCGTTTTTTGTTGCCCGCCGTCATCGTAATGTTTACGTTGAGCTGTCGGGTATTCCGCCGCAGTACTTGCCTAAGTATTTGCCGCGTTTAGAGTTTCTCGACGAGAGTGTGCTGTGGGGTACGGACTGGCCAAGCCCGGGCGTGAAAGATTTGCGCTCCAATGTGCAGGTATTCTGCGATTTAGATGAGTACTCCGATGAATTTAAGCGTCGGGTGTTGGTGGATAATGCCCATAAGTTTTTAGAGGGTGGCAGTGTATAATCACTACCAATGATTCCCTTAGTTTTCGCGATACTCTTTACTCAGCAGCCTATAAACGATATGTCCGACTGGGTGCATGTCGGTGGCCAAGCAACTTACACTTTTAACGACGGCGAATTGAATGGCGTCGGCGCAACGGGCGGCAACGCTTTTCTACATTCACCGCGCGAATACAGTGACTTCGTTTTAGAGTGCGATGTGAAGATTGCTCCCGGAGGTAACTCGGGTATTCAATTTCGTTCGCACGTCCGCGACAACGGGCGCCTATTTGGCTACCAATGCGAAATAGATTCAAGCGAGCGCTGGATATGTGGTGGCATCTACGATGAGGCGCGCCGCGGCTGGCTCGAAGACTTGCGCGATGAAAATGAAAATATAGCGCGCGAGGCATTCGTTCAAGGTGAATGGAATCACTACAAAATTAAAGCACAAGGCAACCACCTTCAAACTTGGATAAATGGTGTCGCCTGCAGTGACATCCGCGATGATGTCGATGCGGCTGGGTTGATCGCTTTTCAGGTGCATGGTGGTGATGCCACAGATGTAAGTTGGAAAAACATCGTAATCACTGAGCTCCCGCCAGCACCTTTTATTCATAGTGTCTCCGACATTTCACAGCATTTCAGCTTCTACATGGACGGCCGCTTCTTCACTCAGTACATTAAGGGCGACGGTGCTGACGTGCGTAACTGGGGCACATTATCTAAACTTGATTTATCGAATACTAATTTGTTATTACTCGATGGCGGCGAGCGGCGTATCCCATACTCGCAAGACTCTATCGATCACATTGCAGAATACGTTAGCGAGGGTGGTACCGTTTTAATCATGGCGGATCATTCAAACGATGGTCCAGCGGTGCTGCCGCTCATCAAACATTTTGGCGGCGCGCTCTCCGACCAGAAAGCACAAAAGCCATTCACTGCTG
>CAWWAN010000123.1:0-4788 GCA_963934925.1 uncultured bacterium
GGCCATGAAGTCACGCTCGGACCTTAATACTCCGCGAAGAACTGCGGTGACTGCGGCACCAGTAGTAGAGCGCACTACATCAATGCCAACTGATTCGAACAATTGTTCGTTAGTGTAGTTTTCCGCTCGCGTAAGAATACGCTTCACGCCTTCTTCTTTAGCTAGCAATGAAACTAAAAGATTTTTCTCGTCGTTGCTGGTAACGGCAATGAGTACCGGTGTGTCGCCAACATTTTCTTCGCGTAACAGCGATAAATTGGTACCGTCGCCATGCAGCACTAAGCCTTTTAGCTGTCCAGCGATTTCTTCAGCGCGTTGGCGATCTGATTCGATAACCTTTATCTTCCAGCCGTGGTCTTCAAGTGATTCGGCAATTGCAAACCCAACTGAACCACCACCAACAATAATTGCGCGTCGCGGGTCAGGGCCAACGTCAGTGTTGGCCATATAGCGACGAATCAAACGCTCGATGCCACCGATATTACCCATAGCTGTTAACTTGTCGCCAGCTTGCAGTAATGTTTCACCATGCGGGATATATCTTTCGGCGTCGCGTTCACACATCGTCAACACTACTCCTTCAGGTACGCCGATATCTTTAAGCAACACTCCGTCAAAACGAGAGCCAGCTTCAATACGTCGCTTCACCAAGCGAACCTTGCCGTTCTCGAAGGCATCAGCCTCTAGAGCGCCCGGCACCATCACAATTTTTTGAATTTCCTTAGCTAAGCGTAATGCCGGAAGAATTACTTTATCGATACCCAAAGTCTTGGCTAATTGCGCAGCATCGTTTTCATTGGTTTGTACTGCTTGGCCACGCAAGAAACACACTACTTTTTTGGCGCGCATTCGCTTCGCTTCTGCGCAAGCAACCAAGTTGGTTTCATCAGCTTTGCCACAAGCGACAAAAAGGTCAGCGTCGAAGATGCATGCTTCTTTCAACAACTTTGATGACGTTTGCGAGCCACGGAATGTTTGCACATTAAGAGTATCGAAAACAGGGTTTTCGATACTCTTAGGAATGATCATTGTGACTTCATGCTCGTGCATCAATGCTTCTGCAAGGCGCACTGCGATAGTGTCTTCACCGCTGATGGTAATCTTCATAGGTTAAAGGGTAACTTATCCGTTTCGGCGATTTCCTCTGCTCAGCTTGCTTAAGTTGTTGCGGGCGTCGCGAAGGGCTACTTTAACGAGGCTTAAGTCGTCACCGGCGCTGTTTTCGGCACTCAGAATTTCTTCAGCGCGGACAATTGCGTTCCGATAAAGCTCAAGAGCGATTTCGTCTTCCGTTTCTAAGTAGTAATGATAGATTACCGCAAGGTCGTTCATGATTTGCGGATCATCCGGTTGAATGCTCAAGGCTTGTTGGTAGGCCGCAAGAGACTTCTCCGATTCGCCAGTTTCTCGATAAAGGAAAGCCAGGTTGTTCCAAACATCTAAGTAGTTCGGAGCATTTGAAGTGGCCCATTCAAGAATGAGGATGGCATGGTAGTAGTCTGTAAAACTCGCCAAGAAATTCATGCGTTGGCATTCCGCAAGCAGGCCGTCGTTCTGCGAAACGGACTGGGCATGGTTAGCACCAAAATCTTTGAGGTACAAAGCGTAGTACTTGCCAGAAAAATTGTATGCCTTTTTCGCTTTGTCGTCGTCCTTGGCAGTTGATTGCATTACACCGCGCTGAAAAGCACCATCGGCTAAAAAGAAGAATGCGTTGGTGAAGTCAGGGTTCAGCTCAATGACCTTGTTGAAGTCACTGTGAATGTTGCTCCAAAATTCGGCTCCCCTGTAGTAATAGGCCATGCCGCGATACCAGTAAAGCAATACGTCTTCGGGCTGTGCGTCAACAAGCACGTCGAAAATCGCAATCGAATCTGCTTGCAGCCAGGCATAGACGGCACCCGGGTCAACGCCTGCGGCATCTACTTCAGCGGCTTTAATCCACCACGCAATTGCAGCTGTTTTCTCTTCCGCATCCGCACCGCCACCGTTGACAAAAGCCGTCCATGCCACTTCGCCAAGTCGTAACAACGGTGATGCCGTTTCCGGTGCGTTTTCGTTAGCAGCAGTAAAAGCCGCGACTGCTGCCAGAGTAAGTTCGGCAGCTTTTTCTTTATTGCCCATGGATGCTACAGAGCGTGACTCAACGAGCAGGAGGCGTCCGAACTGTTCGAAGAGGGGGGCGTCGGTGGTGAATATTTCAAGACCATTCTCGGCAGTACGGATTGCATTGCCGGTGTCTCCGCTGTTAAGCAATGCTTCGGACCAGTTGACCCATACGGTGGCTGGCGCGTCGTCAAGGATAGAGATGTCTTCCCACGCGTAAGCCACATCGCTCCAGGCATCGACTGCGTTTAAGCCGGTGATTTCGCCTGCAGTAATACCGGCCTCAATTTGCTGGCCGAGGGTCACGGCAGCAGCTATTTGTTCTTCAATGGATTGCGCAGGCTCTGATTGCGAGAACAGTAAAAGGGTGGTGCAGATTATCATGGTGTGTATTATCGTATTTGCTCGAGTTTGTTGCGTATCATTTTTACGCCACCTCGCTCTTGGAACGGGTAGTGTGCACTGCTAGCTTTCAGCAGTTTCTCAGCATTGCCCACCTGATTTAGGCGGAAAACCTGGTAGTAAGCCAAGTTTTCGTAGGCATCGCCGACAGCTTCGTCGACAGAGCGGTGTTCTTCTTCTGGAACGTTTTCGTCCATTTCAGCTAGTAAAACCTCGCCAATGCTAATGACCCTATGCAATTCTTGTACCGCAAACTCGTGGTGCTCATCTAAATAATAGACTGCAATCAAGGCGCGGTCATTTACCGAGCGTGGATGCTCGGGGCGGAGCTCAACCAACCGCGAGTAAACATCCCATGATTCTTGGTACAGTTGAGCGGCCTCATCGTGCTGCCCGCGGCGGCTTAAGGTGCCGGCCAAGTCACGAGTGAACAGTCCCAGATTGTTTACAAACACGGCCACGGTGTCATCGACGAGACATACCTTGCGCAGTAAATCGATGGCTTTGCGCATGTCGCCGGCCGAGTAAATATCGGCTATTAAATAGTCAATAGCGTTGGCTAAGCTTTGATCCTCGAGCGGATCTTTCAGTGCAGATGGATTGTAGTCCATTACTTCAAAAGCAGCGGCGATAGCGGCATCGATGTTTCCTTCATCGCGAAGCATCCATACCCGTTGAGTCTTTACGATACTAATCCATGCGCGACACGAAGACTCGAAGTTGGCGTCGAGGGCGGCAGACTCTTCAAAGGCTTGTTGCGATTTGTCTAATGCGGTCATCGCCTTAACAAAATCGGATGCCACTCGCGCATCACGCGCTTGCAAGTAAAGTGCTTCGCCGTAATACCACAGCACAGTTCCTCGGCTTGCTACCGTGTCGCACAACTCTTTGAGTGTGGCAGTGTGTAGATTGCGGTCGCCAAGGCACAAAGTCTTTAAGCGTTGATAAGCCACACCATAATCAGGAGCAGATGCAATAGCATCTTTTAATACTGTGGCAGCCATTTGCTGGCGTTGTTGCCAGGTGTGAAAGTCAGCCAATTTAATACGGCTGTTGTAATGGCTAGCATCGCTAGCTATTGCAGCCTCAAGAGACTCAATAGCCAAATGCGGAGCAGCCATCTCTTCCGCGCCAATTTGGTGCTGAGCGACTAAGCGTGCCAAGCCTATTTCCCCGAGCAATAAGTGATCGTCTAAGTTGAAGTCATTGTGTGCGATTTCATGCCAAGTCAACGCAAACTCCCAAGCATCAACGAAGCCACCTTGGCGTTGCTGCATTCGGGCTAGGCCACGGAATGCGGCCGGGTGGTATTCTGATTGCTGTGAGCTGGCAGCGAGGCTGAAGGATTCTTCGGCGTTCGTAAGCAAATCGGCAGCAAGGGCAGGACCAAGGGCGCCGGCTGCCTGGCGTTGCTCTAGAAGGTTAAGTGAAGCTTGCCCAAATAAAATGTTCGTTAGAACATCTTCAGCAATTTGAGAATTATCGCTGTAGATCAAGTCATCGAGTGTATTAAGGGCCCGCTCGGGCTCATTGACCACATCGTTCTCGAGAACGGTAAAATCAATCTCTACGAGACGCTCACTCTGTGCCTCAGGGCTTGATGCTACGTCGGTATGCGTTTTTTCGGAAGTAGCGCAGCTGGCAAAAAGGGCCATAGCTGCACAAAGAAGAATAGCTGTAATATTATGGCGGAAACTCATGGTGGAAAGCGTCTATATTATAGGCACATACGATGACGATGCACCCACACGCTACCTTTTTCGCAAAAACGTTTACCGCCATAGCTCTGCTGCTTAGTTTTGGCTTAGTAGGGCAAACCTGTTCAACCCAATCTCCTGAGGAAGTTCTCGAGGGTGGTGGAGGCGGCAATGGAGGCGGTGGCGGTGGCGGTGGCGGTGGAATCCCATTGCCCGACCAAGGGGCGTCTGCACCTGAGCATGGCGCATTAATCCTAGACGGACGCCCGCTGATACTAGACGCACAACCCAACGCGAAAACAGTTGACTGCCATTCGGTGATTTCGATTTACTATAGCGAGAGTATGAAGACCAAGACCATTACGAGTTCTTCATTCGTATTGCGCGAGAAATTGTTTGGCAATTCTGTCTCAACTAGCCAGTCCACTTGGCTAATGGGTAATCGTTTGTTAATTATTGAGCCGCAGCAACCCTTGTTGCCAAGCACTACATATCAGTTGACCGCTGTAGTAGGCCCCGTTGACCTAGACGGCTTGGCCTATGACCCTGGCACGTCACCGGTGATTATTGAATTCACCACAGC
>CAWWAN010000124.1:0-4697 GCA_963934925.1 uncultured bacterium
ACTAAGCTATTAACCAAGCACGACGCAAATCTCCGGCGTGGTCGCGACGCAATTCATGCTCGAGACGCATGGCTTGCTGAGGGCTATCAAACCCGTCGGCAGCAATTATTGGCAAGCCGCCGCCAAACAGTAATGGCGCTTCATACTTGACTATGGCGTGAACCAGTCCGAGATGAATCAGCGAATGAATAAAGCGCGGCCCACCCTCAACTAAGACGCGGCCTAGGTGATACTGCTCAGATAGCAGGTGCCATATTTCGACAAGGTCTGTTTGGCGATGAAAGGAATCGGCATCGGTCGACCATGATGGCGAACACTCGCCTGAGTCAAACCATAGTCGCTGCATCTCATCTTGCAATATTTTAAAATCGTTATCAACGGCGTTCGCACAACCTACAAGAACTTTCGTGTCCAAAATATTATGCTCAACGTTACGCGCAGTAAGACTTGGGTTGTCGGCGACAACGGTTCCCTTCGCAACAGCTATAGCCTGCGAGGCTGAACGTAGTTGGTGCACTTCTGCTCGCGACTCCGCATTGCTTATCCATTTCGATTTACCACTGCTTGATGCCATAAAACCATCGGCTGTCGACGCCCACTTAACCAGAGTGAACGGAACTTTGCGCGTTAGATGTGACAAGAAAGCTGGGTTCTGTGCAGCAAATTGTTCGTCACAACTTAACAGCTCTACCTCAATACCTTGCTGGCGTAATAGCTCGACGGCACCGCCCGCATGACGTGGATCAGGGTCCGTCGCGCCGATGACTACACGCTTAACGTTTGACTTACGAATCAACTCGACACATGCGGCTCTCTTCTTGGCGCCTCCTATTGAGCTACAGGGCTCTAGAGTGACGTATAGCTCATCGGCTTGCGGGCAATTCTGCAGAGCCATTTCTTCTGCGTGAGCCTGGCCGAATTGTTGATGATGGCCGTACGCGACAACATGGCCATCACAAAGCGCTATTGCGCCAACAAGTGGGTTCGGAGCTGTAAACAACCAATCGCTTTTTGCGGCCTCAGCAAAGGCGCGCTGCATAAGGTTGAAGTCACGATTGCTCAAACGCTGAACTCAGAAACTTTTGGAGTGGTTACAGAAGAAGCGAGCTTAGCTGCTTCATCGTCACTCAAGTTATCAGCGCCAATTAGCGCCTTGCCGTTGTAACCAACTAAGTCAACATTGTAAAGCTGCCCCGGGGCAAAGCCATCGCGGCTCGGCAGCAAACAGTAATGGCCGTTATGAACACGACCAAACCAATAGCCTGGGTTTTTCTTATCAGGTCGCTCAATGAGTATTTGAGATTTTTCACCTACCATTAAAGGTGTTTTAGCCTTGGCAATTTCACGCTGCAAATCAAGCAAGCGGTGGTTGCGGCGAGCTTTTTGCTGCGGAACGACATCGTCATTACCCGCATGCGAAACAGTGCCAGGACGTGGCGAATACTGAAAGACATACGACTGTAAAAATTCAAATTCGCGCATAGCCTCTTCAGATGCCAAATGGTCGTCGTCCGTCTCTCCGGGAAAGCCGACTATCCAGTCTGAGATTAACTCGAGGTCTGGCATAGCATCGCGAAGCAAATTAATACGCTTACGATACATCTCTAAGTTATACCCTCGCTTCATGGCTCGCAGCACGGGGTCTGAACCGGACTGTACTGGCACCGGTAGAAAACGCATAAACTTTGTCGAGCGTGACATTGCATCGACCAACTCTTGATCAATGTATGACGGATGCAAGGTAACCATACGAATACGTGCGATACCCTCAATATGCTCAATCGCGTCAAGCAAACTAGCCAATGACGGGCGACCGACTTTAGGCAGATCGCGACCATACGAATCAATCGTTTGGCCAAGCAGATGTACCTCAGTAACACCGCCTTCAGCCAAGCGCTCAATCTCGTCAAGAATGGTCTCTTGTGGACGCGATTCCACCCGTCCGCGCACGCTTGGAACAATGCAATAAGTACAGTTCATATCGCAACCGCGCATCACAGCAACGTGAGCCTGATAGCCAGGGACGCGTCCAGTTAAATCGCGCTCTTGCTCATCGACGACTTCTTTAGCCTCACCGAGCACGCAGACTCGCTGTTCGCCACCTTCTACCTTTGCAACCAAGTCGGGCAGCTTAGGAAAATGCCGCGAGCCGCAAACGATATCAACATGAGGCTCACGCTCGAACAATTCTTCACCTTCGCGATCGGCCATGCAGCCAATAACCGCGATAACAATGGACGGGTCCTTCTTTTTCAAGCGACGCAACTCACCCAGCAAACCATGTACCCGCTCTTCAGCATTTTCACGCACGGAACAAGTGTGAAACATATGTAATTGCGCTTGTTCGGCGTCCTCGGATTCTACCCAACCCCGCTTAATGAATGCTGCACGAATCAATTCGCCGTCATAGAAATTCATCTGACAGCCAAAAACTCGGAGGTGAAAGCTACGGGACATTAGTAACTAGCGACTGTCTCTAATTCTGGGATTCCGCAACCAGGCCCAGGAGCAAATATCTCTTCCGAATCAAATTCGAGACCAGTCTCTGCTTCGATTTCGAGTGCAGGGTAACGCGCCACCGCACCATCACCACGCATGTAAATGATTGCCGAACGATGAACCCATTCACTATCCGAAGCAATGGTTATTGATCCAGGGCTTCTGTTTAGTGCTTTACGCACACTGCTGTCGCCATCCATCGTAAAACCGGCATAGGAGATAACGTTTGGTTCGCCGTAAGCGCCAATCGGTCCATCTAGGTAATCAACGATATCAAGGTCCTTTTCCATAACGATTTCTTCGAAAGGGAGAGACGGGCTGAAATACACATCCGCGTTCTTCGGCGTGTGCTCGAATATTTTAGCGCGCCATGGAGCCAACAAGAATTCCGGTCCATTTTCACGAGGCCAAACAGTTCCGCCACCATTGGTGCGGTACATGACTAAATCCTGAAACATTTTCGTCATGTTGCGTTCCGAGGCAGTCATTTTGGCACTGTCAAGTGCCTTGTTTATTGCTGGCATCAAAGCCGAAGAGAGAATACCGATGATAACTAACACCACCATCATCTCCATAAGAGTAAAGCCCTTGCGGCTCAAAGAAGCGAGTTTTGAATTCATTATGTACCTTGTGAGTAGTCCGTAGCGTAAGCGACTTGCGCTGGAGTGAGCTCGTCGAGGCCGAGCCCCATTGAGTCGAGCTTAATCTTAGCAATTTCTTGGTCAAGTTCTTCAGGAAGTTCGTGAACGCCGTTAGCAAGATCAGCACCTTGCTCAGCGAGCATCATCATTGCTTGAAACTGATTGGCGAAGCTCATGTCCATTACTTCAGACGGATGACCCTCTGCAGCAGCCAAGTTTACAAGGCGGCCGTCAGCCAATACGTAAATGCGATTCCCGTTTTCTAAGGTGTATTCAACACAGTTCTCACGCATCTCGCGAGAAGAAACGGCCAGCTCTTTTAGGTCGCCGAGGTTCAACTCACAATCATAATGGCCGGTGTTACAGACAATCGCCCCATCACGCATTGCTGCAAAGTGACGACCTACAATGACATCTTTCATACCTGTTGTGGTAATAAACACATCACCGATTTCTGCGGCGTCGTCCATTTTCATAACGCGGACGCCTTCTAAAGTTGCCTTAAGCGCAGCGGTTGCTTTAACCTCGGTAGTAATAACATTGGCGCCCATGCCCTTGGCACGCATCGCGCAACCTTTACCACAATGGCCGTAGCCAACCGTCACGAAATTCTTGCCTGCGAGCAACACAGATGTCGCGCGCAAGATGCCATCTAGAGAAGACTGACCGGTGCCATAAACATTGTCGAAATCCCATTTGGTTTCAGCGTCGTTTACCGCGATTACAGGGTACATTAATTTCCCGTCAGCGGCCATAGCCCGTAAACGGTGAACACCTGTCGTCGTTTCTTCGGAGCCACCAACGATGTCGGCGAACAATTCTGGATGTTCGTTGTGCACGCGGAAGATTAAGTCAGCGCCATCATCTAAAGTCATGGTCGGCTTAAAATCTAAGGTACGGTCAATCGACCAGTAGAATTCCTCGGTATCTTGGCCGTACCAAGCAAACATCTTGATTCCATCTTCAGCGAGAGCCGCAGCAACCGCATCATTCGTTGACAGAGGATTACACCCTGACCAAGCGATGTCGGCGCCCGCAGCGCGCAGCGTGCGAATCAACACGGCAGTTTCTTTGGTAACATGCAGGCAACCCGTAATACGGTGGCCAGCAAGCGGCTTGGTCTTTTCAAATTTTTCACGCAGTGACATTAGCACTGGCATGCGGGCTTCTGCCCAGTCGATAAGTAGACGGCCTTCGGCAGCTAGAGATAAATCAGCTACCTTGTAGTTAAGTTGTTCGGTTGTAGTCATGTAATTAACAAGATGCTCCTAGTTTAGACATCGAGTGGAGTTCGGTAACGAGATTGAGTTTTTCCCAAGGGAAAATGTCACGGCCAAAATGGCCGTGGTAGGCGGTTTTACGGTAAGTCCAGCCATTGGGATCAACGTCGCCATTGGAATCGGCATAGCCCGTTGGAGTACGGAGCCCAAGGCGGCCGATAATCCAATCGGGAGTGAAAGCAACGTGCCCGTCGAATGCTTGAAGGTTAGAAATGTGCTCACCAATTTGCTCGTCGCTTAAGCCAGCAGAGGTGCCGAAAGTATCGACGCGAATAGA
>CAWWAN010000125.1:0-4646 GCA_963934925.1 uncultured bacterium
GTCGAACGCACTATGGCCCTGGCGCGCATCGACGATAACATGAGCTTTCATGGCATCGCTGGTTTTGCTCCGCCGGTTACCGAACAGCCAGCTAAAATTCGCGGTGTACTTTCAGGACGTTTCCACCCTTTAAGTTAGCGTCTTTGAAAAAACGTTCTGTTCTGCATGTCGATCTTGACGCTTTTTTTGTGTCGGTCGAGCGCGTGCTTGATCCTAGCTTATGCGGCAAGCCAGTCGTGGTTGGTGGTTCGTCACAGCAACGCGGGGTAGTAGCGGCTGCTTCTTATGAGGCGCGACAATATGGTGTACACTCGGCGATGGCAATGTCGCAGGCGATGCGCTTATGTCCGGATTTGACGCGTGTGAGTGGTACTCACAAAATGTATTCACGGGCGTCGCGCGCAGTGTTTCGTTTGCTTAATAGTTACACACCGATTATCGAAAAGGTTTCAATTGACGAGGCTTATCTCGATTTGACAGGCACGCATCACTTGTTTGGTGATGCGCTCGATGCTGCTAATGAAATGCAGCGGCGGGTTAAAGAAGAGTTACGCTTAGACTTAAGCGTTGGCGTCTCGGCAAATCGTTTGGTTAGCAAGGTCGCGTCTGGGCATGCCAAGCCTTTTGGCTTGTGCGATGTGGTGCGTGGTGAAGAGGCACGTTTCTTCGCTCCGCTAGCGGTAAAGAAGTTGCCAGGCATCGGTCCTGTAACCGCGAATAAACTTCGTTCCCTGAACATTGATTGTTTAGGTTCGTTGGCAGATACCGAACAACAATTTCTCAAAGATACCTTTGGTAGTCATGGTGCTGTTATGCAACGTCGCGCGCGTGGCGAATGCAGTGTCGAAGTGTGTCCACCAGGGGAGCGCTCAGCGCCAAAGTCGA
This sequence comes from uncultured bacterium, assembly GCA_963934925.1. Classification (GTDB taxonomy): domain Bacteria; phylum Planctomycetota; class UBA1135; order UBA1135; family UBA1135; genus JAPKEZ01. The sequence goes on from CAWWAN010000125.1 coordinate 886, forward strand.
TTGGCCATGAGCAAACCTTCGCTAACAACATCGATGACATGAAACTGTTGCGCGGGCATATACAGTTGTTGCTTGAGCATGCTTGTTCGCGAATGCGTTCTAAAACATTGGCAGCAAAAACGCTTAGCCTAAAAGTACGCTTCGCAGATTTTACTACGCATACTAGCGACGTCAGCTTGTCGCAACATAGTGATAACGAGCAGCAATGGTTGCCGCAAGCCGTGGCGTTACTCGAAAAGAGGTTAAAGCATCGCAGTTTGGTAAGATTGTTGGGGGTACGTTTTACTAATTTCTCATCGAACTATTACCAGTCGAGTTTGTTTAATATAGAGAACGAAGAGCAACGCGCGCGAACTGTGATTGCCGATGAACTGCGCGAGAAATATGCCGGGAGTAGCTTTAAGTCAGGGGCCAGCTTGTGGGTATCCGACTAAAAGGTGCTGCGCCTTGTATTCACGGTAAGAATTAAGTGTAATAGTGTCATGCATATCATCGTCGCCGAAATGAAAGCTCTGCCAGGTAAAGTCGAGCAAGTTACCGCAGTACTTGAAACTATGCTCGCGCCATCACGCGCCGAGCCGGGGTGTATCAGTTACCGCTTTTTCTATAGCCAAGAAGATAGCGAGTGCATCATGTTTTACGAGCAATGGCAGGATATGGCTGCAATCGAGTTCCACTTTGCTACAGAACATTTTGAGGCGCTGGGTGGTCAGCTCGATGGGTTGCTCGATGGCGAGCCGAAGATAGATATCTTTGAGGCTAGCGCTGTATCAGCGCCTTAACAATCGATATTCGCGTGGCGCGTATTGCTGGAATCAAACTAAACAGCAATGTAATGCCATAAGTAATTGCGATTAGCAACCAAACCTGCGGCCAATCAACAGCTACAGGTATGTGGTCAAATTTATAAACTTCAGGCAAGAAAATAGGCTTGCCTCCGCCGATCAGCAACTCCACGGCATGTAAGTTAGCATTGAGAAGCATGCCGATAATTAAGCCAAGCACTACACCGAAAGTAGTTATTACACAGCTAAGCGCCAAAAAGAAGCCACTAATACTAGCGGGTGAAGCACCAACAGCACCCATGATTCCAATGTCCTTGCGCTTGTCGCTAATGAGTAATAACAAGGTTGCAATAAGTTGATAGGCAGCGACTAACACGATAAAGCTGAACACAATTGCCAAAGTACCTTTCTGGTCTTCAGCAGCACGCAGTAGAGTCCCGCCGACTTCGCGCCAAGTCTTGATGCGCGAGGGGCGTTGAATATAGAAAGGCTCGTCTTGCAAGTATGTGATTAGCTGTTGCCGCACACTGTCAATGTCGGTGTTGTTTGCGACATTTAGTTTAAAGTTAGTGAAGTTGCTGTTAAGAGCTATTAGTTGCGCGAGTTGAGTGCGGTTAACGAGCACGCGGTCAATGTCCTGATCGAAACGACCCGTTGAGGTAGTGGCCGTTAACTGGAAACTGTGGCGCACCGGCTGGGCATGTTTGCCATTTGGGCGCTGACTAATGACTTCGGCGATGTCGCCAATTTTTAATCCCAGTTCATCGGCTAGAGTTTTGCCAATCACCATCGGCGTAAGGCCTTTAGTCGTTGCTGGTGGAATACTCTCGTCGGTGCCGACCAATAACACTCCTGATAAATCAGCGGAGCGTGAATTGCTCACAGAGCGGCTTCCGCGGCGGCCAATAAGTCCGAACCAGTGGAGTTGTGGCTGGGCACTAACAATTTCCGGGATACCCGCAAACAAAGCATCAAAGTCTTGCTCAGTCGCCTGGTTCATTAAAGATGTTTCTACAACCAAATCGCCAGAAACGCGCTTAATGTTTGATTCGAGCTCACCGACGAAGCCGTTGAACACTGAGATGACCGTGAACAGAACTCCGATGCCTAATGCAATGCCCAAAGAACCTAATGGCAAAATTAAGTTACTGCGGAAATACGCAAGGGCAAGGCTGAAAAAATGCACTAGTCGGTAATGATTCCGTCGCTGACATGAATGGTGCGGTCACATTTAGCAGCGACCGCAGAATCGTGAGTAGCCAGCAAAATTGAAGTGTTACGCTTGCGCGCCATTTCTAATAGTAAATTCAAAATGCGCTCCCCGGCTGCTGAATCTAAATTGCCTGTAGGTTCGTCAGCTAGAATTAATGGCGGTGACGAGATGAGTGCGCGGGCAATCGCAACACGTTGTTGCTCACCACCAGAAAGCTGATTAGGGCGATGGCCTATGCGTTCACCGAGGCCTACTTCTTCAAGTAGCTGACGGGCGGCATGGTACTCGGCTTGGCGTTGCGAAAACCAAGACATTCCGCATGCCACACGGCGCGGTAGCAAGACATTTTCGAGAGCCGTTAATTCGTGAATGAGATGAAACTGCTGAAACACAAAGCCCAGTTTTTCGGCGCGCATCATCGCGGACTTCTTGGCGCTTAACCGCGAGACTTCTTCGCCGTTAAACTTGATGCTGCCAGAGTCGCAGTTATCCATTAAACCTAATATCTGTAGTAAAGTCGATTTTCCAGAACCCGAAGATCCCATAATGGCACATACTTCAGCTTGCTGTAATTCAAAATCTAAACCTTTAAGAACATGAAGTTCGCCACGTCCTACTTTATAGGACTTTGTGATGGAGCTTGCTTGGAGTAAAGTCATGAGATGATTAATTGTGACGTAGGGCGTTGACCGGCGACAGTAGCGCGGCGCGAATAGCTGGAATGGCAGTTAAGATAATGCACATAATAAAACTGATTAAAAGCAGAGTGGAGACTTGCCCACTAATCCATTGTGCAGGTATGCCTTCTACTATGTATAACTCAGGTGAAAACAATTGAATGCCGAGCTGGTCGCGTAAGAAATCGACTATTTCTAATCGATAGACATAAAAAGCGCGTGCGCTGGACCACCCTAGACCGCACCCAAGAACTGAAGCTACGCATCCGGTGATGAGTAGTAAATTAGCGCGACTTGCAGGGCTGTAGCCAAGTGCTGATAGGACTCCGAGGTCACGAGTCTTTTCACGTACTAAGGCTGAAAGACTAGCGAACAAGCCAAAGGTGGAGACGAGCACCACAAACATTAGAATAATAGCCACCATCCGCCGCTCGTTATCAATAGCCGCCAGAATGGTCGCCGAGCGCTGTTGCCAAGTTTCTAGGCTAAAGCCATTGTCTTCAGCTACGTTGATATTCGCTTTGCCCAAGCTTGTAATGATCTGTTCTTTGACGGCGGCCATGTCGGCGCCATTTTTTACATCTATAAGCAGCTCGGTAAACTCAGGAGCGTTGCTGCCTAACAAGTTATAACGCAAACCATTAATGCCGGTACGTTGCATAAACACCACGTCCATAGCATTGCGGAAATTGCGTGCTTTGTAAGTCGCTGCAATGTTCGCCGTTGAATTATGCGGAATTAACTCTTCACCAGTGGCGGGTAACATTGCCGGTAAAGCGCCGAGTTCGAGTTGTGCTTGTTGCTTGCCGCTGGAGTCAATAATTGCCGGCGGTAAAGTTCCGAAGAATGCGTCACTAACAACAATGCCCGGACGGGCGAACACACCATCTGTGTCGAAACAATGCGCAGCGTCTGCAGCCTTCATCACTTGCGCATCTTCTAGCAACAGGTCAAAGTCACTGACTTGACGCTCAAGGTCATAGTCAATGCCGATAACTTGAATGCCATTATGATTAGCCGTTTGTGAGTTCGAGTAATCGGTGTAATAACCCGGAGTCGAGAACATGGCATAAGCCACCAAGCGTG
>CAWWAN010000126.1:0-4646 GCA_963934925.1 uncultured bacterium
TGGTTGATAAATTCGTCAACTTCTCTTATGAAGAGCTATACAAAGATGAAGAGTCAGTCGGCAAGTGCCCGCTTGACGAACACGAAGTACGCGAAGGCTTAAAAGGCTACCGATGCGCGCGCCGTGCAAAAGGCGATTCTTATAAATTGACTATTAAGTCGATGGGCAAAGAATCAAAAACGCCACTCGCGGGGATTGCCGAAGTCGTTCATGCATTCTTGGCAGCGCGTGATGAGGTTACCGAGGTCGAAGACGATCTCAAGCGTACGAATGGCTACATTAACTTCAAGATTAATCGCATTAGCTTCGTAGATGATTACATCGCGGAATTGCTGCCATTGGTCAATGCTATCGCCCCAAGCGATTCACTAAAAGAAGATTTTAAAATTGAGGCCGTAGAGCCAGATGCTTGTGGTTACACCATCTGGAAAGAATTCAGGGGTCGTTTTATTAATCGCCCACTTGCGACTCGCTTGTTAAACGAGCGCGACTCTGGTCCGATTGAAGGCTTCGTTAGCATGCGCGGCGAATCTTATGCTGGAAGAATTAAAGTAGATAACGAAAACAAACTCGAGTTTGAACCTGTTAAAAACTTTAAATCTGACGACGAGAAAGGTGCTGTCGGTCAGGAAGAGATCTCTTACGAGATCGACAAGTCTGAGTTTGTTGAGTGCCCGCTAGGTAAAGGCATGATTGTTGAAACGGTTACGGACTTCGTTTCTAGCGAACCAAAAGGGGTTAAGTTTCCACGTACTATTTGTCAACGAGAGATGAAGCGCGCTGATTTGATCCCGTACTTTGGCGAGGAAGGGCATACCGACTGGATTGAAGATTTTATTTCTCGTAAGGGGCGTAATTTCACTGCGCGCTTAGTGCGTAAGCCCAATGGCCGCCATGGCTTTGAGTTTAAGCCGCGCGAAGCGGGTGCCAAGAAGAAATCTACTAAGAAAAAGTCGACTAAGAAGAAGGTTACGAAGAAGAAAGTCGCCAAGAAGAAGTCGACTAAGAAGAAAATAAGTAAAAAGAAAAGTTAATGGCTTCTACGACTAAACGCATCGCAATGTGGGCCTGTCCACGCACGGTGTCGACGGCGTTGTTGCGAAGTTTTTGCCAACATTCACAGGTCGTGGGGATTGACGAACCCCTTTATGCTTACTACTTAAGGCGAAGCGGTAAATTGCATCCGATGCGTGACGAAGTGATGGCGTCGCAGGTGCAGTCTGTAGCCGGAGTCGTTGACGGCGTGTTGCGCGCAGAATGCGATAAGCCCGTCCAGTATGTTAAACACATGGCACACCATTTATTCGGCGACGAAGATATGTCCTTCATCGATGACGACGACACGACCCATGCCTTTTTGATTAGGCATCCTCGTGAAATGTTGCCATCATTGTTGAGCGACTTAGGGCAGCTTGAACGCATCGATATTGCCTATGGGCAGCAGTTGCAGTTGTTTGAGCGTTTGCTTGAGCAGGGTAAGCACCCAGTGGTTGTCGATTCGACAAAATTGCTGGCCAACCCACAAGCGATGTTGCCACGATTGTGCGCTGCATTAGATATCGAGTTTGAAGAGCAAATGATGCGCTGGCCAGTAGGCAGTCACAGCAGCTACGGTGTTTGGGCTCCCGCATGGTATGACAAAGTGATGAAGACTAGCGGCTGGAATGCGCATGTGCCTAAGGTCGGCGAGCTACCTTCTGAGTTAGAGGAACTATTTGAGTTTGCTTTGCCGGCATACGAGCGTTTGCTAGAGTATAGTTTATAGATGCAAGATTCTGCACTTCTCGCCAAGGCCATGGACGCCGCTGCCAACGCCTACTGCCCGTACTCTAAGTTTTCGGTCGGCGCAGCTGTGCTGTGGGAAGATGGCAGTGTTAGTTTAGGCGTGAACGTTGAAAATGCTTCATACCCTTTGGGTGTATGTGCCGAGCGCAATGCAATCGCTGGTGGCGTTGTTGCCGGTGGCAAAAAGATTACCAAGGTAGCAGTCTGGGCTGCGGTCGAAGGTACAGTCGCTCCGTGCGGTGGCTGCCGACAAGTCATCCATGAATTTTCTGTAAACGATAGTGTGCCCGTGATCATGGGCGGCAACACCGACGTTGCTACTACTGCTATTGGGCGGTTATTACCAGATGCGTTTACTCCGAGTGATTTGAACAAATGATTTTTATCTTCAGTTGTGCATTGTCATTGCTACAGGTGACCAATCCTGCCCATGAAATTAGAAATCCTGGAATAACAATAGTTGAGTTACCAGAGCTGACTATTGAGGGTGCTAAATATCCAACTATTGTTCAAGCGGGTGACGTCTTGTACGTTAATTACTTTATTGAGAAAAATAAGATAACCAGACTTGAGCAGCGGCGTTTGATAAACGGTGCATTCACGTCTCCCACCCTAATCAGTGCTAGCAAAAATCTGATGGTCAATTGGGCAGATCGGCCACGCTTTGCACTCGGTCATGACGGCAGCAGCCTCGTTACTTGGCTTGAAAGCAACGGACATGGCTACGGGGTCAAATATATGTTCTCACGGGAAAGTGGAGCAGCTTACACCGAAGCGAAATGGTTGCACCAAGACCAGGAAGGGTCCGAGCACGGTTTTGTGTCTTTGGTGCCACTGAAATTGGGCGGCTTCTTTGCAGTCTGGCTGCAAGGCGGCGCATTCGGTACCGACGACGCTTATCAAACATCCTTGATGGGTCTGGTTATCAACGCAGATGGCGTCCTCGGCGATGAGTTTGTTCTTGATGATAAGGTTTGTGACTGTTGTGATACGGATGCGGAAATATTCGATAGCGGTAACGTTGTGGTTACCTTTCGCGACCGCAGCGACGACGAAGATCGTGATATTTATTACGTTCGAGGGAACCCTCTCGAACCCGATAGCTTCAGCGGAGCTAAGCCGATATCTCTAGATGAATGGAAGCCAAATGGTTGCCCTGTAAATGGGCCGGCAATTGCAAGTCTAGGGCGCCGCACTGCGGCGTTAGCGTACTGCAATAAACAATGGAGTACGCCTCGTTTGCAAATCGCACAATCGGATGGTGGCGGGAAAAGGTTTGGATTAGTGACGATACTGTCTGCGAAAGACACCATAGGTCGAGCTGATATCGCTTATTTGCCAGAAGGAATACCGGTTGCGGCATGGCTGCACACTATTGAGGACGAAGTGTGGTGGGTGGCAAGGGCCGTCCCGCGCAAAGGAATGGCTGGGCCGCGTAAGAAGATATCAAAGTCAAGTAGCGCCCGCAACTCAGGATTTATCAGTTTGGCGAGTACCGCCACCGGAGTGATCGCATGCTATAACGATGGTGACGACATAGGGTTTTCAAGCATCGAGTTCGAGCAAGCAGCAGCTGATGTCGTCGACACCGAGGTCGAGTAGTAGCTGGAGGGCTTTCGAGTACTCATCGAGCTGCGCTTGGTACTTCGCGCGACTGATGTCGTTGATGGCTCCCGTTTTGTAATCAATGATTTCTGCTGCAACTTTTTTGCCATCAGGGTCGAGCTGAATAACAACTCGGTCGAAACACCCGCGCAAGATATAGCTGCTGTCTCCTTCATTAATTAATGCGCTGAAGTTGCGCTCGCGCCAAACTTCAAAATCGCCAACCGGCGGGCGGCTCAATTTCTGGAGAACATGTTCTTTCGCTAGCATGACTTGCAGCTCGCTGTCGTCCGTAGTGAAATCTTCAAGCCATTCACAGTTCTCAAGTAGAGCATGAATCTTTGAGCCACGCGTCATCGCAGCTTGACTAAATTCGCCGAGGATATCTGCCCCGCGGTAATTGCCAACACCAACCTGTGATGGGGCAACGCGCTTTAATAATCGAGGAGTTTTGCTGGCTGTGAAGGGTGACGCCTTTTCCGGTTGCGCCACGATCTCTTGGATATCATCTTGCGCCCAACTGCTAAGGTCACTTTGTGGGTGCTGCCATTTCAGAGACAATTCTGCATTGTCAGCAAAAAGGAGTTTGGTGTCGGAATTCACGCAGTCTATCCCGTTGCGTAATAGGCAGCTCACACGATCGGTAGCTCCGGATTTACTGGCAGGAGGTACCATCACCTCGATGCGCTCGACAGCCCTGGTTAAGGCGACATACATCAATGACAGAGCTTCGCTAGCGCGTGATGTTTTCAATTCGGACTCAAGCTTTGCGAGCTCTGGAATTAATTCAGCATGCGTTGCCGAAGGGTAGGCGCATAAGTTCGAGTAAGGTGCGATGGTACTTGGCCGCGAGCCGACCGCAATTTGGCGGTGGATATTGCCAATTAAGCTATCGTTCATTTGGGGCAAGATTACGGCATCGAACTCTAAACCTTTTGCCGCGTGAATAGTCATCAAGCGCACCTTGGTTGCCGAACTGTCGCTGACCTTGGTGGTATGTATGAACTCGACAAAGCCAAGTGCATCCTTGTCCGATAGCGCATCGAAACGATAGGCTAAGTCGAGTAGCTGCTGCAGGCGGTGACGGTCGTGACCGCTAGGGAAACACGCTTGTAAGTCCTCGACGTGGCGACGTAGGTAGTCGCCGAACCCGATGCTAAGAATGGTACGCCGCTGTAACTGCGCATGTCTATCAAACTGCTCATCGCTTAAATCATCTTCGTCGCCGAAGGTGCTGAGTTGTGAAGTCTGCACAT